>NZ_JBFUKF010000174.1:0-11002 GCF_056400985.1 Mucilaginibacter sp. P4_G9
GGGTAGAGCAAAGAGAAAGTACCCTGGAAGAGGATAAAATGATGACATCCGACCAGGTTGCTAAAATTATTGTTGCTGGTATTGAAAACCGCTCCCGCACCCTTGTTATGACCTTGCAGGGGAAACTTACGGTGTTGTTAAGTAAACTGCTACCCGCTTTTTTAGATAAAATGGTGTACAATGTTTTTACAAAAGAGAAGAATCCGCTTTTGAGATAGTTTATACGTCTGAACCGACCAGGATTTAAAATTCTCCAAATTCAATTCCGGTTCAGAAAAATATAAGCGCAATAGGCGCCAATGAACTATTGAACCACTTCATATTCACTTATCTTACTCAAATCCAAAATCGCCTGGCCATCTTCATCCCTGTGGAATACGGGCGTAAATTTAGCACCCCAAACTATATCCGAGTATATGTATGATGTGCGTGAGTGTACGGTTTGAGAGAATGTATCATCAAAGGTTTTAAGAATAACCGATAGGCTGGCCTGGTTGGTTTCAAGTTCTTCCGGGGTCATGTCTTTTAAGGGGCTGTTTTCGTCAAGCGGGTGTACTACCGTCCAGTTCAGGGTTAAAATACTTACATACTTCCTTTCCAGTTCAAGCTGGAAAAACTTGCGGATCACTTTGCCGTTCACTTCCTCGTTGTAGCCAAAAACAACTTCCATTTCCAGGTCAATCAATATGTTGCGCCGTAAATTGGCCAGCCTGAACATCAGTCCCCTGCCATTATTACGATAAGGAGCTATCAGCACATTATTGCTATACAATATTTTGGCCGATGGGCGGGAGAAACGCCCGTAAAGCAAACCGGTTGCCAACGCAAAAGCCAGTAAGCCCATCATCGATTCAAATGCTGCTACACTGTTTGCAGCCATTCCCAGGGGGCTGATGTGCCCGTAACCAACCGTTGAAATGGTTTGTGCCGAAAAAAAGAAGGCATCCATAAAATGGTCAAAATAAGTTGTACCGCTTTTACCGTCAAGACTATCAGTGCCCAGCGAAACATATATGAATGCAAAAAGCAGGTTAGCTGTTAAATATCCGCTTAAAACTATCGCCCAAAACTTACTCCAGCTCATGGTAATAAGCGAGTGATAGTTATTTGAGGTGCTGAAAAATGGTAACCCCCTGCGTTTTACGTTAATAGAACCATCCTTATTAATAACCGGCTGGCTTTTTACAACAGGCTGTGTGCCAAAGCCAAGATCATCCTCGGGGTTTATTTTTTCTTTATGTATAGCCATTTTGATTAATTAGTGAATTGCTGATTTAGTGAATTATTGAATTTTGATTCGCTGAAATATAGGCTGATCTCTTACCCAATCACTAATTCAATAATTCTGGAACTCACCAATTGCCTCCGGTAAATTTATCATTCTGTTTGTTTTTATAAAAACTATTTCCATATTTGTGGCATAAATGAAAATAAACGCAATAAACAATAACTGGTGGTGGCTTAACGAGTAATCGTAAGGCAATTCCGTTTTTTGTTTTTTAACATAATATTCAGAAGGGTTGCCATACGGTAACCCTTTTTTTTTAGTCCACCAGCCTCCGTTAACCGCGGGGGGTGATAAACCAGGATGGCAAATAATAGTAACCACGCAAATCAAAATTCCCCTGTAGGGGCTTAGGGAGCGAGCATATGAAACAGATACTTAATCATCTTTTTGAACACAAAACCTTCAGCAGGGAACAGTCGAAAGAAATTTTGATGAACATTGCGCAGGGTAAATATAATAACTCGCAAATGGCTGCCTTTATGACGGCCTATTGCATGCGCAGCATTACCGTTAACGAGCTGGAGGGCTTTCGCGATGCCATGCTGGAGCTTTGCCTGCCCATTAACCTGGAAACCGATGAGCTGATAGACCTTTGCGGTACAGGCGGCGACGGGAAGGATACATTTAATATCTCAACCCTTGCATCGTTTGTGGTAGCCGGTGCCGGTTATAAAGTGGCCAAACATGGTAACTATGGGGTATCTTCGGGTTGTGGTTCATCAAATGTGATGGAATATCTTGGTTATCAGTTTACTAATGATGCCGATAAGCTGAAAAGAGGAATTGATAAGGCAAATATTTGCTTTTTGCATGCTCCCTTGTTTCACCCGGCTATGAAAACTGTTGCACCTATCCGAAAAGAGCTGGCTGTAAAAACGTTTTTTAACATGCTGGGGCCGCTGGTTAATCCGGCAAAGCCTGGTAATCAGCTTGTTGGAGTGTTTAACCTGGAGTTGGCCCGTGTGTATGCATATCTTTACCAAAAATCAACCACCAAATACACTATAGTAAATGCTTTGGAAGGTTACGATGAGGTATCGCTCACCTGCGATTTTAAAACATTCTCGGCCGAGGGCGAAAAGATACATAGTGTTGAAAGTTTAGGTTTCGAAAAACTAAACCCTACTGACATTGCCGGTGGTGATACCGTAAGTGCCTCAGCAGCAATATTTAGTGATGTGCTTAACGGGAAAGGCACCACTGCGCAAAATAACGTGGTGTTATCAAACGCGGCGCTGGCTATCAAAACTATCGGCCCCGAAAAAACTTTTGCCGATTGTTTTTATGAGGCCGAAGAAGCTTTGCTCACCAGGAAGGCACTCAACAGTTTCAATATCTTATTGCAGAACTAAGCATGAAAATAAAAGTTTGTGGTTTAAAAGATCCCGAAAATATTGAAGCCGTAGCCGCCTTAAAACCGGACTACCTGGGCTTTATTTGTTATGGACCTTCGCCGCGATATATAGCTCAGTTATCTGCAGAAAAATTAAGAAAAATCGAGAAAAATATAAAGAAAACAGGGGTTTTTGTAAACGAAATTGAGGAAAATATAAATAAGTTGATTGATGCCTATAATTTTGACGTAATACAACTGCATGGCGACGAAACGCCGGAGTTTTGCGAAAATTTTAAGAACAGGGTTACCGTGTTTAAAGCTTTTGGACTGGATGAAAATTTTGATTTTGGCATGCTTAATAATTATGTAAACAAAGTAGATTATTTTCTGTTCGATACCAAAACCGCTGCTTATGGTGGTTCGGGAAAAACCTTCGACTGGGGTATGCTGGAAAATTATAAACTGGATGTACCCTTCTTCTTATCGGGCGGGATAAGCCTTGATAACCTGGATGAAATAAAAAAGATAAGTCACCCGCAGTTTTATGGGGTTGATCTGAATAGCCGTTTTGAAACGGCGCCTGGTGTAAAAAACATCAGTAAATTGGAACAAGCATTTGAGATCATCAAAAAACAAAATATTAACGATGAAGTACGGAGTTAACGAACATGGTTATTACGGCGATTTTGGCGGCGCCTACATCCCCGAAATGCTGTACCCAAACGTGGAGGAACTAAGACAGCAATACCTCAGCATCATTAACGGTGCGGATTTTAAAGCTGAATTTGACGACCTGCTGAAAAATTACGTAGGCAGGCCCTCGCCATTATATCATGCCAAAAGATATTCAGAAAAGTATGGCGCCAACATATTTTTTAAACGGGAGGACCTTAACCATACCGGTTCGCATAAAATTAATAACGCCATCGGGCAGATCCTGCTGGCCAAGCGCCTTGGCAAAAAACGCATCATAGCCGAAACCGGGGCCGGGCAGCATGGTGTGGCCACCGCTACAGTTTGCGCCCTGATGGGTATAGAATGTGTAGTTTACATGGGCGAGATCGACATGGCCCGCCAGGCTCCTAATGTGTCGCGTATGAAAATGCTGGGCGCTACGGTAAGGCCGGCTTCATCGGGCAGTAAAACGCTTAAGGATGCAACCAACGAGGCCTTGCGCGATTGGATTGGTAACCCGGTTGATAYACATTACATTATTGGTTCGGTTGTTGGGCCGTACCCGTACCCGGATATGGTGGCCCGTTTTCAATCGGTTATATCCGAAGAAACAAAAAAACAATTGCTGGAGCAAACCGGTAATGATCTGCCGCAATATGTAATGGCCTGCGTGGGCGGCGGTAGTAATGCAATGGGGATGTTTTATCATTTTTTAGATGATGAGCAGGTAAAACTTATTGCGGTTGAAGCAGCCGGCAAAGGTGTGGATAGCGGACATTCAGCAGCTACTACTTTTTTAGGTCATGAAGGGGTGCTGCATGGTAGCCGTACCATATTGATGCAAACACCAGATGGGCAGGTTATTGAACCGTATTCCATTTCGGCGGGATTGGATTATCCTGGTATTGGTCCGCAGCACGCGCATTTGTATAAAATAAACCGTGCACAATATACCAGCATTACCGATGATGAAGCTTTGCAGGCGGGTTTACTTTGTTCGCAAATGGAGGGCATTATCCCGGCCATCGAAACGGCACACGCCTTGGCGCAATTAGAGAAAATGACATTTAAGGCCGATGATACCGTAGTGATCTGTATATCGGGCAGGGGAGATAAGGATTTGGATACGTATATAAAATACTTTAATTTCTAAAATGGTCTGAACCGGAATTCTCAGAATTAATGGATTTACAGAATTTTAAAACTCGTGTAATTCTACAAATTCGATAAATTCCGGTTCAGACAAATAAACCGCATAATGAACCGCTTAAACCAGCTTTTTACATCAAAAAAGGATAACCTGTTATCCATATACTACACAGCCGGGTATCCTGCTTTAAATACTACGGTAGCTATTGCCGAAGCTTTGGAAAAAGCCGGGGCCGATTTCCTGGAAATAGGTTTCCCATACTCGGATCCCGTTGCAGACGGACCTACCATTCAGCACAGCTCTGAACAGGCCCTGGAAAATGGGATGACCCTGAACAAGTTATTTGAGGAGTTAACCGAGCTGAGAAAAAGGGTGACAATCCCTATACTGCTGATGGGTTATTTTAACCCGATAGTACAATATGGTATCGAACGTTTTTGTAAAAAGGCTGCGGAGCTGGGTGTTGATGGTGTTATAGTGCCAGATTTGCCCATGTACGAGTACGAAGAGATGTATTCGTCCTGCTTTATTGATAATAACCTGAGCAATATATTCCTGGTAACCCCTCAAACATCAGAAGACCGCATCCGCAAGATTGATAACCTGAGCAACAGCTTTATTTACCTGCTGTCGTCATCATCCATAACCGGTGGCGACCTGAAACTAACCAATAGCATTGAAGATTACTACAAGCGCATAAAAGCCATGGAGCTTAAAAATCCAACCATTATAGGTTTTGGCATCTCGGACAATAATACTTTTAAACAGGCCTGCGCATATGCAAATGGCGCCATTGTAGGCAGCAAGTTTGTAAAGCTTTTAGCCGAAGAAGGGTATATGGAAAAAATTCCGAGGTTTATTGAGGGGATAAGGGGGTAATTTATGCACATATCTTTTTTGTCGATAAATTTAAAAGTCGAACAAAAAAATGTCATTTCGAAACGAGGAACGAGTGAGAAATCTTCTGCGACTTGCTATTCCAACTATACAGATCGGACCTTGCACGGCAAATTTTGCATGTCGTACAAGATCGTATGTATGAAATAGKTTAAGGGTAAAAAAGAAGAGTTCTTGAAAAAAAGGTTGTAGGTTAAAGTGAAAACATTGAACAAACACTTTAAATCAAGAACTCATGGAACAAGTTACACAATTAGACTTTAGCGGACAAAAGATTTTTGTAGGCATTGATGTTCACAAAAAATCATGGAAAGTTTGTCTTCGCAGCGAACACATGGAACTAAAGGTATTTTCACAAAACCCTTCAGCTCGGGAATTAAGTAATCACCTGAAACAAAACTATCCTTCAGCAGATTACCGGGTGGTTTACGAAGCCGGATTTTGCGGATTTGGCTATCAGCGTGAATTTACAGAATCRGGTATCCATTGTATTGTCGTAAATCCTGCTGATGTCCCTACAACAGACAAGGAAAAGCAGCGTAAATCAGATACTGTTGACTGTCGTAAATTAGGTAAAACGTTGAGCGAAGGTGGACTTAAGGGTATTTTTGTCCCGGCTGTTGAACAGCAGGACGACCGGGGTATTATCCGCGTTTACCAGCAAATGATCAAAGACCAGACGCGCTATAAAAACAGGATTAAAGGCTGGCTTAATTTTCAGGGCATATCCGTAACAGAAGATGCTGACAAGTATTGGTCAAACAATTATATCCAATGGCTTAAGGCGCTATCTTTAACGGCATCGGCAAGGATAAACCTGRATATTCTATTGCAGGGCTATGGACAAGCGCGCGTTATGGTGTTGCAGGCCACCAGGCAGGTACGGATCCTGTCCAGGCAAGCCCGTTATAACAATAGCATTGAGCTCATCAGGACCATTCCCGGCGTAGGTGAGATCACCGCTCTATTGTTCGTTACAGAAATCGGCGATATCAACCGGTTTAAAACACTGGATTCCTTGTGTGATTATGTAGGCCTTGTGCCCAATACACATAGCACCGGTGGCAAAGAAATCATATTGGGGCTTACCAACCGTGCCCATCATCAATTGAGAGAAAAGCTCATCGAAGCAAGCTGGATAGCCATCCGCTTAGATCCTGCCATGACACTGGCTTTTAATGAGCTTTGTAAACGAATGAAAAAAAACAAGGCCATTATCAGGATAGCTAAAAAAATGCTTAACAGGATACGCTACGTAATGAAGAATCAAAAACCCTATGTAACCGCCGTTGTAAAATAAATTAAACACGAGAAGGATAAACAATGCTGATAAAAACCATCTGTTTTTTTATCAAACTGGCAAACCGAAGTGAGAAATCCGCAGCCCGCAAGGTGTCTGTTTTGTACAAGGCTACGGTTGCCATTTTATCAAATAATATGAACGCGATCATGCGGCCTGTATTCACAGTGTCTGCTTATAGGAGATTGATTGGTTAATTTTGTCAAAGCATTAAAACATATTATTAAAAGMTAGCAAAGGTTTTTTTAGCCATTCATGAAAAGGATAGACCATAAAAAAAAGCCTCCCGAGAGAGGCCCTATCCAATTCAGCGGATCATATTGCTGGCAGGTTGCTCCGCAGCAGCGCCTGTTTCCTCTTCTGATCTGCAATGAAAGTTAAAGAAATATGGCCACGCTTTGGATAATCGTTTATAAATTATAACTTTAAATAATCTATTACCACCTTTCAGGAATATTTAGCCCTGCTTTTCGCATAATTTCATCATAGGAGATTTCTCACCCTTTCCCTACATAGGCCTTCCCTTCAAGGATTCGAAATGACAATCTTACTTTAAGAAACCTTTGGATAAAGATGTGTACACACGGTAGCTCGGTTGGAGAGGGTTGGGTGAAGCCTTAAATTTTATTTGCACTTTAATACTATTACGTTATATTTGCGTTACTACAATACAGTTACAATTCAATTTTAGCCTCCTGGGCCCTCAATTATGCAGGGAAAAGACGCATGGCTAATTTAAAACTTTCTTAATACAGCAATTACATGGCACAAGAAAACACGCCTGCAACATTTGATTATAACTCAACCAGGAATAAACTTATCCTGTCGGAATATGGCCGCAACGTACAAAATATGGTAAAATATATTGTAGCGCTGCCCACTAAAGAAGAACGCAACCGCTACGCCCAGGTTGTGATAGACCTGATGGGTTTTTTAAACCCTCACCTGCGCGACGTAGCCGATTTTAAGCACAAACTTTGGGATCACCTGCATATTATATCTGATTACCAGATAGATGTAGACGCGCCCTATCCAAAACCAACACCCGAGGCTATCCACCTTAAGCCACAGCCTTTAAGGTACCCCCACCAGCGTATTAAATATAAGCACTATGGCAAAACCATTGAGCTGATGATTGAAAAAGCAAAAAGCATTGAAGAGCCCGAGCGCAAACGCCACATGGTGCAAGCCGTAGCCAACTTCATGAAAATGGCCTACGTTCAATGGAACAAGGATTCTGTAAGCGACGAAAGCATTCTTGCCGATTTGTATGCCTTATCAGGCGGTACTTTGAAACTGGAAGAGAATATCAACCTTAACCGTGTTGAGTTTCGCCCCAACAACCATCCTCAAAACAACAACCAAAACAACCGCGGGCGTACCAACAACCAAAGCAACCAAAACAATCGCGGGCGTAGCAATAGCAACCAGAACAGCGGTCCGCGTAATAACCAAAACAATCGTAACCGTAACCCTGGAGCGAAGAAATATTAAGGTCCAGGGATCTTTATTTAATTGATCTGATAAAATCAAAATATACAAAAGCCCGGTTTTTCACGACGAAAAACCGGGCTTTTTTTACAGACTTTTTCAGAACTTTTTAAACCAAAATAATTCTTGATTTTTCTAAATTAATTGTACATTTTTCTACAATAATTATACTTTTTTTGTCGCTTTATAAGCATTTAAGAAGTGATTTCTACTCAAAACCGACATTTTAAAAAGTTTTCGGCGGCAATTATTCAATCTTACAACTTCGAACGACATCAATCAATAAGTAAACCAATGAACTGATGAACAGTCAGGAAATTTTATAATCTTTGCCGGGAATCAACGCTCATTTAAAAATTGAGTATTAACGGTATTGAATTATTGATCTATCAATTATAACCACCTATGACTAACGCATTTGTGATAAACGGCGGGAAACCGCTAAAGGGCGAGATTACTCCACAGGGAGCAAAAAACGAAGCATTACAGGTAATTTCGGCGGTATTACTTACCGAAGAGAAAGTAACCATCAGCAATATACCCGATATCAAGGATGTTAATAAACTCATTGAGTTACTGGGCGATATGGGGGTTATCACCGAGAAAACCRCTCCTGACACCTATACCTTTATAGCCAAAGATATCGACCAGGACTTTTTCCAGTCAGAAGCCTTTAAATCCAAAGGTGGCGGTCTGCGTGGGTCTATCATGATCGTTGGGCCGCTGCTGGCCCGGTTCGGTAAGGCATCTATCCCTAAGCCCGGCGGCGATAAAATAGGCCGCAGGAGGCTGGATACCCACTTTTTAGGATTCGAGAAGCTGGGAGCCCGGTTCGATTATAACCCCGAGGATGGCTTTTTTAATGTAGATGCCTCCAACCTGCAGGGTACCTACATCCTGTTAGATGAAGCTTCGGTAACCGGTACGGCCAACATTGTGATGACCGCTGTGCTATCAAAAGGCATAACTACTATTTACAACGCCGCCTGCGAACCCTACCTGCAACAGCTGTGCAAAATGCTTAACCGCATGGGCGCTAAAATTAGCGGTATAGGCTCAAACCTGTTAACCATTGAGGGTGTTACCAAACTGGGCGGTACCGATCATCGCTTACTGCCCGATATGATCGAGATAGGATCGTTCATTGGCCTTGCTGCTATGACAGGGTCTGAGATTACAATAAAAGATGTTCATTATAAGGAGCTTGGCATGATTCCAGACGTATTTAAACGATTGGGAATCAAGCTTGAACTACGTGGAGATGATATTTATATCCCAGCACAGGATCATTACGAGATAGAGACCTTTATTGATGGCTCTATCATGACCATTGCCGATGCGCCATGGCCAGGCTTCACCCCCGACCTGCTGAGCATCGTTCTGGTAGTAGCCATACAAGCTAAGGGCTCGGTACTCATCCACCAGAAAATGTTCGAGAGCCGTTTGTTCTTTGTGGATAAACTGCTGGATATGGGCGCCCAGATCATCCTTTGCGACCCGCACCGTGCAACTGTTATCGGGCTCGACAAACAGGTACAACTTCGCGGTATCTCCATGACATCGCCCGATATCCGCGCCGGAGTGTCCTTGTTAATAGCCGCCCTATCGGCACAAGGCAAATCAACCATCTACAATATTGAACAAATTGAACGTGGCTATCAGCATATTGATACGCGTTTAAAAGCTTTGGGCGCAGATATAACACGAATTTGAGCTGAAACCGGAATGCTAAAGGCCGAAAGCCAACAATCTTTTGGCTTTTGGCAATAGCTTTTGCTTTTCTAAATATTTTCATAGCTTTAGGACCTTGGCATTTAGCTTTCTGCTTTGAGCCTTATGCTTCAACAAAAACCAATGACCTACAAAAACCGGAAGTCGACATACGTTTATTTCATATTGATTTTTGTATTTATTAAGGTTATTTTAAACCTTTTTGCCATTAGTCATTTCGGTTTTCACCGGGATGAGTTTTTGCACTTGGTACTTGCCGATCACCTGGATTGGGGTTATAAAGAGGTACCGCCATTGATAGCCCTGCTGGCCAAACTGTCCATTAAGCTGTTTGGTGATTCGGTTTTTGCAGCCAGGCTCTTCCCAACTATTTTTGGTGGTTTAATTATCTGGTTCACCGGGCTTATTGTAATTGAGTTTGGAGGGCGCAGGTTTGCCATTACTTTGGCCTGTTTAGCCATGATATTTTCGCCAGCATTTGCAGCCAGCGACTATCTTTTTCAGCCCGTGGTATATGATCAGTTCTGGTGGGTTTTAACAGTTTGGCTATTCATTAAATACCTCAACACAACCGATGTAAGGTACCTGTATTGGTTGGGCGCAACCGTTGGCCTGGGGATGCTTACCAAGTATACCATGCTATTTTTTACCATAGCCCTTATTGTTGGGATACTTATCAGCAAACAGCGTAAACTACTGTTTAACCGGCATATATTGGGCGCAATGGCCCTTGCTATGCTGATATTTTTGCCCAATTTTATCTGGCAGGTGACCCACCATTTCCCGGTGATCACCCATATGAATACACTGCGTAAAGAGCAACTGGATTACATTACTCCCGGCGAGTTCATTAAGCAACAGCTTACCGTTCATGGCATTGCGTTATTTGTTTGGCTCACCGGTTTAGCATTTTTAATCTTCTCGTTCAGGCTGCGTAACTTCCAGTTTCTGGCTATTGCTTATGCGCTCATCTTCATTTTTCTGTTACAGATGGATGGCAAAAATTATTACCTATTCGGGGTCTATCCAATGCTTTTTGCGGCCGGTGGCTTTGGTTTCGAACGCTGGTTAAAAACAAGCGGCTATGTTCTTCGTGCGTTAACCATAGCCTTTTTTACCATACCCAACATGATC
>NZ_JBFUKF010000175.1:0-10989 GCF_056400985.1 Mucilaginibacter sp. P4_G9
GCTATAATGTAAGATAAGGTAGTTTTACCCAGGCCGGGAGGGCCGTGTAGCAGTACATGGTCAAGCGCTTCGCCACGCTGGCGGGCAGCCTGTACAAATATTTTTAAGTTGGCCAATATTTTATGCTGACCGGTAAAATCTTCAAACTGCTGCGGACGTAAAACTTTTTCAATATCACGTTCGGCATTGCTGAGACGTTCCGGCGCCGGATCAAGATGCTCATTCATTACCAACGAAATTAGTTTTTTTTAGGTGAAAGGCGAAAGGTTAAAGGTAAAAGGTTTGTTTCTTTTAAGGTGAAAGGTAAAGGGCGAAAGGTAAAAGGTTCTTTCGGGTTAAATCGAAAGGTAAAGGATGTAAAGTTTTTGCCTGGTTAATTCACCTTTCACCTTTCACCTAACAATCATCCTTCGGGATACTTCCTGAAAATACTATTGATTTTCATCTGGATCACTCCAAAAAATGCTTCCTTGAAAATACCTGTTGACATTTTGGAGGTGCCGGCGGTGCGGTCGGTAAATATAATAGGGACTTCTGTTAATTTAAAACCATGTTTAATAGTAGTGTACTTCATTTCAATCTGGAAGGCATAACCTACAAATTTTATCTTATCCAGGTTTATGGTTTCCAGTACTTTACGCTTATAGCACATAAAACCAGCTGTTGAGTCGGCTACGTCAATCCCGGTAATAAACCGTACATATACCGATGCAAAGTAGCTCATCAATACCCGGCTCATAGGCCAGTTAACCACATTTACACCACTGCTATAGCGCGAGCCTATTGTTGCGTCGGCGCCGTCAATGCAGGCCTGCCTTAATCTTAACAGGTCATCCGGATTGTGTGAAAAATCGCAATCCATTTCAAAAATATAGTCATAATGATGTTCGATGGACCATTCAAAACCACGGATGTAGGCTGTTCCCAGGCCCTGTTTACCGGCCCGCTCTATTAAAAAAAGCTGCTCCGGATAAACATTCATCAGGTTTTTAACAATGACATTGGTGCCATCCGGCGACCCATCATCAATAATAAGTAAATGAAAATCATGCGGAAGGGAAAATACTTTACGGATCATCCGTTCTATATTTTCCTTTTCGTTATAGGTAGGTATAATAACAATACTGTCTGGCACGTATTAATTTTGATGTTTAATGAAATAAAACACAAAACAACGATTTTTATTATACAATTGGGTTATCCGGATGAATTGGAACTACTTTATTATCCTGAATATCTAATCCCTTAGCTAATACGTCATCTACCAGGTAGGCCTTTTCTCTTAATCTTGGACTAACAAAAAGGAAGATCACAAAAAATCCAAGGCAAATACCTACAAAAAGCCAAAAGAATGATGCACCTGTATACCGGGCAAAATAACCATGGTTGGCAATGCTGTTGTTTACCACCGTATTAAAAAATGAACCCACAGAATAGGTGAAATACCAGATAGCTGTCATGGTACTTTTCATAGATACGGGTGATTGGGTGTAAGCATACTCCAATCCAACAAGTGAAACCAATACTTCGCCTGCTGATAATATTACATAGGCCAGTATTTGCCACCAAACAGACGGGTGCAGGCCTTTATCAACTTTTTCCTGTAGCAGAGCGATGATAACGAAGCTAAATGCTGTAACCAATAGCCCAAAACCTATTTTACGGAGCGGGGTTAATTTTAATCCAAGCTTTTCGGCCAAAGGGTATAAAAGGAAATTGAAAAGAGGGATCATCACCAGCAAAAACACAGCATTAACGGTTTGTATTTGTGATGGTAAAATATGCCAGCCAAAAATGCCCAGGCTCAGGTTAAGCTGGGTTGATTGCAGTACCCACTCTGCACTGTTCATATCCCATAGCGACCAAAATATAGGAATAAAAGCGAACACCGCCATTATACGCCAAACTGCTTTGATGCCATCTACTTTTTCAAAACCATATTTATCTTCGGCATAAGCCCACGCGGCTTTGCCCGCTTCTTTTTTCCTGAAGCTCCATATCATCGCATAAAAGCTTACCGATACAAAATTTGCTTTATTGATGCCTTTTGCGGGTAGTTTTACATAGCTTTTACTGCCCGAGAAGAAGATTACAGTAGCAAGCGCCATTAATATACCCGGTACGCCAAACGCCCATGATGCGCCAAATTTATCGTAAATTAAAGGGATCAGGAATAAGCTAACCATGGAGCCTGCATTGATACTGAAATAAAACCAGCTGTAAATGGTGCTCATGAGGTGCTGGTTACTATGATCAAACTGATCGCCCACATTGGCAGATACACATGATTTTATAGCACCTGCCGAAAAGGCTATAATAATTAAGCCGGTTTGGAAGCCGGCCAGGCTGGTATCAAACATTGATAACAGGAAATGGCCTATGGTGTAAATAAGCGAACCTATCAGGATAACCCGGTATTTACCAAAAAACCAGTCGGCCAGGATTGCACCAAGCAAAGGGGTAGCATACACCAGGGTTGAAAACATGTGATTAATGCTATTTGAATGTGCATTTGCTTCAACAGAGTTTTCATGACTGAAAAACTGGTGAACCAAAAAAACAGCGAGGATGCTCCGCATTCCGTAAAAGCTAAAACGTTCTGCAAACTCGTTGCCTATAATGAACGGTACTGCTCTTGGAATTTTACCTATTGACCTGGACTGTGCTGCTGTTTTTTCCTGCATTTAGTTATGAATATAAAATTTGGGCCTAAATTAGTATAAATCTTTTAAATCAGAATTTAATACCGAAAGTGTTACAAACTATGTATGAATTGTTTTGATTATTAAACGTTAACGTAGGTTTAATTCTAAAATTAATGTGATGTTGGAACAAGTTTTTTGTCTTTCAAAGCTTGTTTTTTAGGGTCGATGTATTCCTTCTCGGCGGTATTGCTGGCATTATCAGGAATATTGCGCATATCCAACTGCTCAACATAAACCCAGCGGCCGTTCTTTAATTTATAACCGTCATAAGTGAGGTCGGGGCCAAAAGTTTCAGGCTTATCTTTTTGCCTGGCATCAGGGGGAGCCAGGTGATCAAATATGATAAGATTTTGCTCCGGCACATACCTTAACAGCATGGAGGCTTGTCGGGCGTATTCAAATATCACTCTTTTACGGCTTTTGCCATTACCATCAAAAACCGGCATGCCAAATACGGGCCCGGCATCATTAAATGATAGTACATCAATAACCCTTTTGTTTGATTTTACGGTATTACCTTTCCAGCCTATTAAAACATAATACGTTTTTTGAGCATAAACCGGTATTACTTTATAATACTGTGCTCCGTACCATTTATGGCTGTCGGTAACAGAATCTTCGGGGTTTTTTAGCAGTGGTGAATAATCCTCAAGGGGATACATTTTTAAAAATCCACCGGTATTCATTTGCACAGTACCATAAAAACGGTAACTGCCATCCCGGTTCATGATAGACCAGCTTAAGATCCGGAAGCGATTGTCGGGCGAGTTAATGATGCTGATAGCTTTTAACGAATCAAAATGGTAAAGGAAGGAATTGGGTACTTTTAAAGCACTTACCATTGTTTTAATAAACTTGTAATTGGCGTTTTTACGTTCCAGATCGTTTTCATTGTTAATGAAAGTTTTACCCAGGGTTTTAAGTGTATCCTCGTAAAGCTTTAACTGCTTGATGCGCGCGGTCTCGTCTGAGTGCTGGGCATAGGTATGTAAACAAAGCAGGAGGGATAGGAGGGATACAAAAAGCTTTTTTATCACTTGTTGGTAAGGGTTTTAGTTATAAAAGTAATAATTTATTGTTAATGTGTATACGCCATACGTTATTGCGGGAAGCAATAATGTACAGCGTAAGTTTACCACTAACGTAAATTTTCGATAACCATTGCGCTGGCGCCACCTCCGCCGTTACAAATTCCGGCTGCGCCAAATTTGCCCTGGTTTTGTTGTAACACATGTACTAAGGTTACAATGATACGTGCCCCCGAAGCACCTAATGGATGCCCCAATGCTACAGCGCCGCCATTAACATTCACTTTTGCCGGATCGAGCTTTAAAAGCTGGTTATTGGCGATTGCCACTACCGAGAAAGCCTCGTTGATCTCGAAGAAATCAATTTGGTCTGCTGATAAACCAGCCCTGTGCAGGGCCAGTGGAATTGCTTTTGATGGCGCTGTGGTAAACCACTCCGGCGCCTGTTGTGCATCGGCATATGATACAATGCGGGCCAGGGGAGTAATGCCCAGCTCATCAGCTTTTTCACGGCTCATTAATACCAAAGCCGCTGCTCCATCATTTAAGGTTGATGCATTGGCTGCGGTTACTGTACCATCTTTTTTAAATACGGGTTTTAAAGTAGGGATCTTATCAAATTTAACCGTATTGGGCTCCTCATCATCAGCAAATAAGTTGACGTCGCCTTTTTTGTCTTTAAGTTCAACAGGGGTAATCTCATTCCTGAACTTACCGTTGGCCTGCGCTTTTTGTGCCCGGTTATATGATTCTATGGCGAAGGCATCCTGCTCTTCCCGGCTTATGTTGCAATCCACGGCGCAAAGCTCGGCGGCAGAGCCCATGTGATAATCGTTATAAACATCCCATAGGCCATCTTTCACTAATCCGTCGATGATCTGTCCGTTCCCTAACCTGTAACCGTTACGCGCTTTATCAAGGTAGTAGGGAACATTGCTCATGCTTTCCATCCCGCCGGCAACCACGATATCGTTTTGACCAAGGGCGATACTTTGGGCAGCCAGCATAATAGCTTTCATGCCCGATGCGCAAACCYTATTGACGGTTGTAGCAGGTAAGTAAGGTAAACCGGCAAATATGGCCGCCTGTGTAGCTGGCGCCTGCCCTAAATTGGCCGACATTACGTTACCCATATAAACTTCCTGGATTTGACCGGGCTTTAAACCCGCCTTTTCAACAGCCGATTTGATAACCTGCGCACCAAGCTGTGCGGCACTTATTGCGGCTAAGCTACCCCCGAAACTGCCTATTGGCGTGCGGGTAGCGGCTACTATTACTACTTCTTTCATGTGTCCCTCATTAAATTGGTGAGGCAAATTTAGTTATTTTGAAGAGAGTAAAAAGCTATGCGTGCATAATAATTATTAAACCGTACTTCTGCGTCGCCTCATTGAAATTAATAGGTGCCCGCTAAGAAAACATAACATGGGGATAAGGTCATCCGGGATATTATTTTCAAAAAGAGTTATGGTGTCTGTTAATGAAAAAAATGGACTTTTGATGCGTATGATGGTTCCCCATTTTTCTGAAAACCATTCATACTGATTGCTGAACATACTTATACTTACAAATTTGGCTTTAAAACCATTTTTCATAATAAGGTAAGGGTAGGTGTCTGAATGTTCTGTAACAGCCTTTCCTATCAGATTATTATTGTTGTCTTTTATAGATACTTCTGTTTTGCCGTAAAATAAAGGCTCTTCTGATTCAAAAGTCCAGCCTTTACCTGCAATAGAGGCTGCTCCGGTTCGCCTGGCAAAACCTTCGTAAATCAATTTGCCGTAATTATTAATATTGTTTGTTAAAAAATATTCGCCGTTAAACCAGTCCTGCCTAATCAGATACAAAGTTTTGATATCTTTTATCTCCTGATATTCCATCACTCTGTTCCTTTTTTCTTCTTCGCACTTTTTTTACGTGTAAGCAAAGCCTGCTGCATCAGGTATTCTATTTGCCCGTTGGTGCTCCTGAATTCTTCGGCGGCCCAGGCTTCCAGTTCCTTTAATACATCAGGATTAATGCGTAATACAAATGCTTTTTTCTCAGCCATATCAACTCCCCGCCGCGGCTGCGGCCTGTGCCTGTTTTATTAAAATTAAATTTACCCCCAGCAAGGCAAGTAAGGGCAGGTCGGGTATGCTTTTCAACTTGTCCAGGTTAACCGATATCTCAAATGGTTTTTTAAAGCCCCACATTAGGGTTTTTACATCCAGTATATCGCCGTATTGGTCGCTGGTTAAACTAAAAGTGCGCGTAAATATTTTTTTGTTTAAGTACATTGCTTCAAAGCCGTTATTCATGCTCAGTTTTACCTTGCGCGATAATATTTCGGGAGTAACAATGCCTATTTCCATGCCATCATTGTCATGGATCAATAACGACCGGTTAAAAATTCCCTTGCGTTTAATGATCCATTTTTTTTGTGCCGTCTCCAGTATCGTAGTGGTTTTCCATAAATTGGCATAGCTTAGTTTGGCATAGCTAAACTGACCATCGGTCAGCTCAAAGCCGGGCCGGAAAAATCCATTCCTTGTTATGGAGAGCTCGCTGGTACGCAGCTGATCAAAGCTTCTAAACTGGTTCATCCTATTAATGGTATAAGGTGCCTGTATTTACAACCGGACTAACACTTCTGTCGCCGCATAATACCACCAATAGGTTGCTCACCATGGCAGCCTTACGTTCTTCATCAAGCTCTACTATATTTTTTTCGGATAGTTYGTTCAGTGCCATTTCAACCATACCTACGGCGCCTTCAACTATCAGCCTGCGGGCAGCAATAATGGCCGATGCCTGTTGTACCTGCAGCATGGAGTGGGCAATCTCTGGCGCATAAGCCAGATGCGAGATTCTTGCCTCCAAAACCTCGATACCGGCACGGTCGAGTCTTTCGTTCAGTTCCTTCTCCAATAAAAGACTTACATGCTCAGCACCCCCGCGCAGGGTGATTGTGGCTGTTTCATCCTCCAGGTTATCATAGGGAAATGAGTTGGCCAGGTGCCTAACAGCAGCCTCGCTTTGTATGTTCACATACTGTATATAATTTTCAACCGCGAAAACAGCGCTGGCGGTATCTTTTATCTGCCATACAATTACAGCAGCAATTTCAATTGGGTTACCAATACTGTCGTTCACCTTTAGTTGCTGGCCGTTAAGGTTAAATGCCCTTAATGAAACTTTTCTTTTTACAGTGAAAGGATTCACCCAAAAAAATCCGTCTTTTTTTACCGTACCTACATATTTACCAAAAAGCGTGAGCACTTTTGATTCATTTGGGTTTACAATAACCAAACCGGGTAGTATAAAAACAAAGCTCAGTATGCCTAATATGGCCCCTATTGGTTCTTCGCCAATAAATAAGCAAACAGCGGCTACTGCCAACATAACAAGCAGTAAGGCAAAAGCCGTAAAACCAGAGGGCGGGTTGATGATTTTTTCGGAATCCATGATGATTTAAATTGATTTTAAAATGATATCACAAAGATATCATAATTGATTTGATAAAAGCAAGAAAAAGTCCATATAACAGAAACTTATATTAATTTTGAGCGGTTAATTAAACAAATGGCAAAGCTATCCACCTCGCGGCAAAAGGCCTTAATGCGTAAATACGCCCGTAATGTTAAGTTTTTGATGATGCTGGTCAGCATCAGCCTTATCGTTTTCTTTTTGCCCAAGCAGGCAAAATTTAGCTATGAGTACGAAAAAGGACGCATCTGGAACCAGAAGGACCTGGTATCGCCCTATAATTTTGCTATACTAAAAACCGCGCAGGAAATTGATAACGAAAAGAAAACTGCTTACGAAAGTATCACTCCTATATACCAGCTTGATGCAGCCACTGAAGGTCAGCAGATAGAGGGTTTTAAAAGCGACCTTGAAATAAAATGGCATAATGCCGGCATCAATGATCGCTTTAAAACAAAATATACAGAGGTTGGTGTCGCTTTATTAAAAGAAGTGTATGATACCGGTATTTTAAAACTGAACGATAAATACCTGCAGCACGCCAATAATTACCCGGTAACTATTTTAAACAAAAATGTAGCCACCGATAAAAATACCAACGCGCTGTTCACCAAAGAAAAAGCTTTAACGTATTGTGATAAGATACTAAGCAAACATACGGATATAGATAAGGCTTTTATGCTTGATTTGCTGCAGAACAGGATCCAGAGCAATTTAAACTATGATGATAACCTTACCCTGCGCCTTGAAAAAGAGGTTTACGATGGGCTTTCCATAACCCGTGGCATGGTGCAAAAGGGAGATGTAATAGTTTATAAAGGATCGGTTATTAATGATGATGTTTACCAGAAATTAGAATCGTATAAAAAGGCTTTTGAAAACAATGCCCGGGTAAACGGTAACCATACACTGGTACTACTGGGGCAGTTTTTCCTGGTATCTATAGCCATATCGCTATTGATGATATTCCTGTACCTTTTCCGTAAGGATATTTATGCCGATAACCGGCTGGTGGGTTTAATATTGCTGGTTATTACGGCTATGCTGGCAACTTTATCGGCAGCCATAAAGCTGCAGTTTCCGGCAAACCTGTATTATATCCCTTATTGTATTGTGCCAATTATCATCCGTATTTTGTTTGATACACGTTTGGCGCTTAATATTCACCTGCTGGTGGTACTAATAGCCGGCTTTTTTGTTCCCAATAGCTTTGAATTTGCTTATTACGAGATCACGGCCGGGATGGTATCTATTTATAGTATTAAGAACCTTATTCGTCGTGAGCAGTTCCTCATTTCGGCTGCCATTATCATCTTTACCTATTTTGCGGCTTTCCTGGGTATTACTTTTATCAGGGAGGGAACATTTTTGGATATCGATTGGATGGATTTTCTGCCTTTTGTGGTAAGCGTGCTGCTTACCCTGCTGGCTTACCCAATGATCTACATATTTGAGAAGATCTTTGCTCTTACATCAGATATTACGCTCATTGAGCTTACCAATACCAATGCGCCATTATTGCGCGAACTGGCCTTCACGGCTCCCGGCACTTTCCAGCACTCTTTGCAGGTGGCAAATTTGGCCGAGAATGCCATTTACACCATTGGTGGGAATGCTTTACTGGTTAGGGCAGGAGCATTGTACCATGATATTGGTAAAATGGAAAATCCATTGTTTTTTATTGAAAACCAAAGTTCGGGCTTTAACCCGCATGATAAGCTGCCGTATGAAGAGAGCGCCCAGGTGATCATCAGGCATGTTAGCAAGGGGATTGAAATGGYACGCAAAGCCAACCTGCCCGAAGTTATTATTGATTTTATCCGTACCCACCATGGCAATACCCGGGTTGACTATTTTTATCAGTCGTCATTGAAGAATTTTCCCGAGAAATTCATCAATGAAAACATTTTTAGGTACCCCGGACCTATCCCTTTTTCAAAAGAAGCAGGTGTTTTGATGCTTGCCGACTCGGTTGAAGCAGCTTCGCGTTCATTAAAAGAGCCGGATGAAGAATCAATAAGTGTTTTGGTTGATAGGATAGTAAAATACAAATTAGATCAGAACCAGTTGAAAGACAGCAATATAACTTTGAAAGATATTGAAACTATTAAAACTATTTTTAAGCGGATGCTGATGAGTATCTACCATGTGCGAATAGATTATTAGAAATCGAATTTTTTTTTTGACGGGAACATTGAATTGCTATATTTGCAATCCCGAAAAAAGGGAATCTATTTAAAAAAAACACACGGTGAGGTGCCTGAGAGGCCGAAAGGATCAGTTTGCTAAACTGACGTACGGGAAACTGTACCGAGGGTTCGAATCCCTCCCTCACCGCTGATAGCGATATCAAACAAAAACAAAAGCCTGTAAATCGTATGATTTACAGGCTTTTTTATTATGTGGGATTCTCAAAATAGCCCAATAAAAGATCAAGATTTACTCACCAAAAAGCAGGATAATTCACTGAATTACGATATATTAAGTAGGGTTGGGGTCTTGACTTTTTAATTTGTTGATCAATATTTGGTTTTGTTTCTTTATTTAAACCCAAATATCAATGGAAATATAAAGGTCACAATAATTGTCCATGCGATGTAAATGGGTAGGTAGAACGCAATGACTTTCCCGACCCTGACTATGTCAGCTTTTTTTGAAAGTACCCTGAAAAGTTGGACAGCAACTAAGAGCAGGTTTACTAAAATTAAGACATTAGCACCCAGGACTGCAGTCCTGTTTGGTGTGATGCCCCATTCTGAGATCCGGAACAAAATGGCAGAGAGCGCAACACCATTAACTATTATGGTTATAACAGATAGCAGAAAAAGAACCCAGATCTGGGTATAACTTTTAGTGGTCTTAGATGTTTCGGCAACAGAAAAAAAGATAAGGGCCATAACGCCAACCAGTAATACATTAAAGATCAGCAAGAACTCGCGGTCGTTATAAGGGTTTTTGTGCGAATAAACTATTGCAATAAGGTAAATTACCAGCATTACTATTACCAGGGGACTAAATAGTTTAGCGATTACAGGGGAAACCTTACCTACCAATTGTGGATTGGTCTGGGTAAGGTAGGTGCCAACAATTGGTGCAGCGGCAAGCCCGAAAATTCCAATATTTTTGAAATAAAACTCTTCAATATGAAAACCGATCAGCGAGAAAAGCCCGATGGTTATACCGCYCATTATAGCGCCTGCTATCAGGATGAGGGTTGTCATCACGATTAGGTCGCCGTTATACTTTAAAAAGCTGAGCCGCTTACTGTCGTTATTTCTCTGCTCACCAATAAAAGCAAAGCCTAATATCGACCATAGGAATAAGAGTAAATGAAGGCACGATAAGATCAGGGTATCGCTTTTCTTAACCTGAGGAAGGAAATTGATAAAGATCAAACCTGCAAGGGTTGCGCCAACAATAAAAGCAATTTTTATGGTTGATAATTTGTTCTTCCAGGCAAAGTAAACCGTTAACAGCGGGAAAACGATAAAACCGATGTTCCTGGGATAGAAAAACTCTTCATCTATTGACAAAAATGCCGGTAGCTTCGCAATAACACCAGCCACCAGTGAAGCAATTATCACAAATAATAATTCACTGCCTGTGCCCCAGTTGATCTCATCAATTTCGTAATTCAGCCTTTCATTCCAGAAATCAGCGAGTGGATTGCCTTTTAGCTCCGGGTATAATGCACCGAACGATCGTTTAAATGACGCCTTGTTAGTCCGGTACATCTTTTCGAGTTGCTTAGGGTCGTTTAGGTGGGTTAATATTTCGTCTTTCATGAG
>NZ_JBFUKF010000176.1:0-10974 GCF_056400985.1 Mucilaginibacter sp. P4_G9
ATTGAAGAGGCACTAAAACTTTATGTAACTCTTGAAAATCAACAAAAACTTGCTGATTTGTGGGGCAAGGTTGAAATAGATGACAAGGCTTTTGAATAGGGAGATTGTTTTAGTTGATACATCGGTATGGATCAACTTTTTTAAAGGTATTGAAACGGAATCCAGCAAGTTTCTAAGGAGTAATTTGGCTAATATAGTAATTGCCACCTGCCCAACTATAGTTCAGGAGGTATTGCAAGGTATAACCTCTGATGTTAGTGAGCGCATAGTAAAATCACATTTTGACAACCTGACTAAACTCCACGAAAATTCTTATGGTATGGCTGTTAAAGCCGCAAATTTGTATAGAGACCTTCGAAAAAAAGGTGTGACGATTCGTAAACCAAATGATTGCTTAATTGCTGTTTACGCCATGAGCAATAAGCTTACTTTATTGAATGATGACAGAGATTTTCAATTTATAGCCCAACACTCTTCATTAAAGGTAATGAGCTTTGATGGATAAATCACTTTTTCTCCCTAAACCGCTTATAAATTTTCACCGCAATCATCAATATCACGCCTAATGATACTATCCCCACCACACCAAATATCCAGCTGAAACCATCTTTTAATACGGCCAGGAAAACGATAGCAAACAAAAGGATTGTAGCTAATTCATTCCACAGGCGCAATTGGGTTGATGTCCATTTAAAAATACCTTTACGCATCTGCTTCATTTTGTGCTCGCAGATGTGGTGATAAGCTACCAGGCCCAACACAAATAGTAACTTAATCTGCAGCCAGGCCATATGCAGATATGCCTGACGCAAGTAAACCATGGTACACCCGGCAACAATTACTATCAGCATCGATGGAGCCGTTATAATATTAAACAGCTTCTTCTCCATGATCTCGAACTGGGCAGATAGGATGCTACGATCTGGTTCGGGCTTGTCTTGCGCTTCGGTATGGTAAATAAAAAGGCGCACCATATAAAACAGCCCGGCCATCCAGCAGACTACAAAAATGATATGTATGGCAAGAACGTATTCGTACATATATCAAGTATGTCATTGCGAGGAACGAAGCAATCGCAGACTCAGCAAATCTGATATGCAAATTCGCGATTGCTTCGTTCCTCGCAATGACATGTAAGGTTTTATTAGTTCCTGTATTCTTTAATTACTTCCACCGCATACTTCACATTATCAAACGGGATATCTGGCATAATGCCATGGCCCAGGTTGAAGATGAAGCCGGGTTCGTCCTTCATCCGGTCGAACAAGCGGTGTATGCGGTCTTTAATTACTTTTTTATCCGCATATAATATATGCGGATCAAGGTTGCCCTGTACAGCTATGCCTTCAGGTAAACACTTTTTAATATTCAACAGGTCAACATTCCAGTCTATCGAGATTACATCCGGTTTTGCTTCGGCCATTAGCGGCGCGAATACCGAGCTGCCTTTACAGAACGATATCACCGGGATATCTTTCCTGTTTAGTTTGCTGATGATCTCCTGGATGTAGTGGTGACTAAATTCTTTATAATCATCCCAGGCCAGGGCCTGTGCCCAGCTATCGAAGATCTGTACGGCATTTACACCGGCTTCAATTTGCAGATTAAGGTAATTTGCCGTAACAACAGCAATTTTTGACAACAGCTGATGAGCCATTTCCGGCTCATTGTGCAGCATTAGTTTGGTAAGCTTGAAATCTTTTGATGATCCGCCCTCAACCAAATAACTCATCACTGTAAAAGGTGCACCGGCAAAACCTATCAGCGGGATATTGCCATTTAAACGTTGCTGAATTACTTTAATGGCATCAGCCACGTATTGCAGCTTATCGCCCACATCAGTTTGCAGGTTATCTACATCTTTTTGTGTACGTACGGGGTTAGCAAACTTAGGGCCCACTCCCTGGTTAAAGCTTAAGTCGCCGCCCATGGCCTCGCCTGTAACCAATATATCCGAGAACAGGATGGCTGCATCAATACCCAGTAAATTAACCGGCAACATGGTAACATCAGCAGCAAGCTCTGGTGTTTTGCACATTTCTAAAAACGAATACTTGTTTTTAATGTCCCAGTATTCTTTCATGAAACGACCTGCCTGGCGCATCATCCACACCGGCGGGCGTTCTGTTTTTTCGGAAAAAGCTGCCTTTATTAATAACGAATCTCTCATATCTTTGGAAGAGAACCAATAATTAAGAGTAAGGAATTAAGATTTTTTGTAATCGGATCGATGGCTTTACGGCATCAGTATATCCTAAGGACGATTTTATCATTAAACCACCTGGTCTTATCTTAATTCTTTACGCTTGATTCTGAACTCTTTTTATAGTGTTTTTTTAATTCCTTGTGAAGCTTGTTAATAACATCCTTCATTTTGGCGGTAATTTTATCGGCATGCTGCTCGGCTAACTCCAGGTAGGCCTTGGCTTTTTCATAATTGCCAAACCTTATACTGATGTTGGCTACGGTAACCAGTGCAGCCACATGATCATTTAATGATTGTAATGGATATTGTGCAGCAATTTCATAATGCTTTTCGGCTGCTTCAAAATCCTGCTTTTGAATGCAGATGCCACCGTAGATATACTCGTAATAACCACGACGTTTTTTACTAAGCAATCGCGGATTACTGATCTCTTTTAGCGATGCCTCGGCTTTATCAAAATTCTTATGGTGAAAATACCGGGCGGCAATAACAAGGGTACCCTGCCTAAAATAATCCCAAATCAATAAAATGATCATCAATACTGCCACTGTGGCCAACTCGTAAATACGCAGGTACAGCAGCAAACCCAGTGATAACAGGAAAATAAATGCGATGAATATGCGTACCCTGTTACTGAACATTAATGCTGATTATCGGTAAATTTATAGCCTACACCACGAATAGAATGAAAATAAACCGGGTTTTTAGGGTCTGGTTCAAAATACTTACGGAAGGTTAGGATAAAGTTATCAATGGTACGGGTTGATGGGTATACATCATAATTCCAAACTGTTTCCAGGATCTGCTCGCGCGATACTGCATCGTTTCTGCGCTCAATTAAAAGCTTAAGCAGCATGGTTTCCTTTTTTGTAAGCGGAGTGATGGAATCGTCTTCATTAACCAGTTCAAAAGAGTTAAAGTGAATGGTTTTTTCGCCTATCTTGTAGCTGTTAAATTCTTTAAGGTCATCACCTTTCAGGCTGCGTTTTATCAGGTTGTTCACCCTCAGAATCAATTCTTCAAGGTTGAATGGCTTGGTTAAATAATCGTCGGCACCTTTTTTAAGACCGGCAATTTTGTCCTCATTGGTGTTTTTAGCAGTTAAAAACATGATAGGTACTTCGGTATTCTCCAGCCTGATGGTTTCGGCAACCACAAAGCCGTCAATCTCGGGCATCATTACATCCAATATTACCAGGTTAAAACGCTCTTCTTTAAATAGCTGCAAAGCTTTTTTACCATTTTTAGCTGTAGAAATTTTATAACCTTCCAGCTCAAGGTTAAGTTTGATGGCTTCTAACAAATGTTCTTCGTCTTCGGCTAATAAAATTCTCTTCTTGTTAAGCATATGACTTTAATTTAAATACACTAATTCTCACGAATTATTTCGGATTGCACAAAGCAATTTAATTAACTAAAACACTAATTCTCGCAAATTATAGAAGCAGATTGGTGAAAATTAGCTCCATTCGGGAAATTAATGTTATTCATCAAAAACAACTTCAAAAATACTGCCTGCCGGGCGGTTGTCTTTCACCCTTATGCTGGCATGGTGCTTATCCAGCACCTCTTTTACTATATAAAGGCCCAAACCGGTGCCTTTGGTATTACGGGTATCCTCGCTGCCCACCCGGTAAAATTTATCAAAAATACGGGTTTTTTCATGGTCGGCTATCCCAATGCCGTGATCGGCMACTTCAAGGTAAATTTTCTCTTCTTTTTTGAAGAGTTTAACCGCGACTGCCGAGCAGGGGCTTGAATATTTTACTGCGTTTTCTATAAGGTTTGTTACCACCGATGTAAGCGCGAACTTATCGCCGGTGATCTCGATCTTAGGTTCAATTTCGGCGTCGATGATCTGCTGATTGCAATCGCACTTGGTTATCTGTAGCCGGTTAACTATACTATCTACCAAAACCGACAGGCTAAAACTCGCTTTAGGAAACGAATATGAACGATTATCAATTTTTGATGCCAGCAGCATGTTCTCTACCATGTCGTCCAGGCGTTCCACATCATTCAATGATTTATCAATAAAATCGAGTATCTGATCTTTAGAAAGATTACGCTTTTGGATGGTTTGCAGCWATATTTTGATGGATGCCAGGGGCGATTTTAACTCATGTGTTACCGAGAGCAAAAAGTTCTTTTTTTGCTCAGATAGTTTTTGCTGGCGATTAAAAGATTTGTGCAGATTATAAGCACCAATTATAAATACCGTTATAAACATGCAACCCTCGCTCACTATCATCCCGGTGCGCTTTGGCTGCAACGAAACCAGCATATAACCCCACCAAATCAACTCGGCAATGGCGTATATGATAAGTGCGTAAAAAATTACAAATGTCCTCTTCATTTTAGTTTGCTTTTTGCAGCGTTTAGTGCGCAGCTTGTTTTTTATCAGCCCGCTGAAAACTCCCCACTACTTACCCTTAAACACCAAATCGAGGCTATCAAAAATAGCCCTTTTAGCTTTTTCTAAATCAATTTTAGTATGTGCCGATGATATAAAACCAACCTCGTAACCCGATGGACCGAGGTAAACGCCCCGGTTAATCAATTCACGATGAAACTTTTTAAACTTCTCCATACTGGAAGCATCAATGTCTTCGGCTTTACGAATATACTGTTTATCTGTAAAAGCAAACCAGAATATTGAGCCGATGCCAAACACCTTGAATTTATAATTGCGGGCCGTGGCAAAACGCTGTATGGCCTCGGTAAATTCTTCCGTTTTGTTGTTCAGGTCGCGGTAAAAACCCATGCGTAATAATTCGTTTAGCTGGGCAATACCAGCGGCCATAGCCACCGGGTTGCCTGATAATGTGCCCGCCTGGTAAACCGGACCTTCGGGCGATATATTACTCATGATTACTGCAGATGAGCCATAAGCACCAACCGGCATACCGCCGCCAATGATTTTGCCGTAGGTAATAATATCGGGTTTGATTTGGTAATATCCTGCCGCACCTTCAAAACTAATACGGAAACCCGAGATTACTTCATCAAATATCAATAAGGTGCCGTTTTGGGTACAGATCTCGCGTAAAAATTGCAGGTATTCTTTTTCCTGCAACAGCAAGCCATTATTGGCAGGTACAGGTTCGATGATCACAGCTGCTATCTGGTCTTTAAACTCATCAAAAGCCTTTGTAATAGCTTCTTTGTCATTCAGTGATACTACGATGGTTTCATCGGCAAAGGCTTTTGGAATGCCTGCGGATGAGGTTTCGCCAAAGGTTACCAGGCCCGAACCTGCTTTAACCAATAATGCATCAACGTGGCCGTGGTAACAGCCTTCAAACTTTAAGATCTTATCGCGCCCGGTATAACCCCTTGCCA
This sequence comes from Mucilaginibacter sp. P4_G9, assembly GCF_056400985.1. Taxonomy (NCBI): domain Bacteria; kingdom Pseudomonadati; phylum Bacteroidota; class Sphingobacteriia; order Sphingobacteriales; family Sphingobacteriaceae; genus Mucilaginibacter; species Mucilaginibacter sp. P4_G9. The sequence goes on from NZ_JBFUKF010000176.1 coordinate 5,549, forward strand.
ACCTGATGGCCGACATAACGGCTTCGGTGCCGGAGCTTACAAAACGGATCTTTTCAATAAATTTATTGTTTCTTAGGATCAGGTCGGCCAGTTCGTTCTCGAGGGCAGTTGGTGCGCCGAACGACATGCCATGATGCATTACTTCAATTACCTTTTCTCGCACCTTGACGTTGTTATGACCAAGGATGAGCGGGCCCCAGGAGCAGCAAAAATCAACAAACTCATTACCATCAGCATCCCAAATGTGACTACCATCGCCCTTTTGTATAAATAAAGGTGTACCGTAAACCGATTTAAACGCCCTTACCGGTGAGTTAACCCCACCCGGGAAATAGGTTTTAGCCCTGGCATACAATTCGGCAGATTTTTCCCTGCTGATATCTGGCTTACCCGTGGTATTTACCGGCTCATTGGTATCACCCGAAAACATCTTTTTTATTGAATCTAACATTTTTTAAGCGTAAAACTAAAAGCACAAGGCTTAAAGCTTGTTTATAATCGTTTAGCAAAAGCTTTCGGCTTTTAAGCCTTCTGTTTTTACCTTTTTAAATCCATTTATTCTCCAATACTTCCTTGGCATGATACGTCAAAATAGCTGTTGCGCCAGCCCGGCGGATACTGGTAAGTACTTCGGTTATGGCACGCTGCTCGTTTAGCCAACCGCGTTGTACGGCGGCCTTTATCATGGCGTATTCGCCGCTTACATTGTAGGCAGCTACAGGGAGTTCGGTATTATCTTTTATCAGTTTTATTACATCTAAATAAGATAGTGCCGGTTTTACCATTAAAAAGTCGGCCCCCTCCAGTTCGTCTAAGTTGGCTTCTATCAGTGCTTCGCGCTGGTTGGCCGGATTCATCTGGTAGGTTTTTTTATCACCAAATTTGGGTGCCGAATTTAAGGCATCCCTGAACGGTCCATAAAACGCGCTTGCATACTTGGCCGAGTACGACATGATAGAAACGTTTGTAAAGCCGTTTTCGTCCAGCACATTGCGAATATAACCTACACGTCCGTCCATCATATCCGAGGGGGCAATAATATCTGCCCCGCATTGGGCATGAGCAAGTGCCATTTTACCCAACACCTCCAGCGTTTCGTCATTCAGGATCTCGCCATTTTTTACAATACCGTCATGGCCGTCGCTGCTGTAAGGATCCATAGCCACATCGGTAATAATGCAGGCTTCCGGAAAATTCTTCTTTACCTCGCGGATAGCCCGCAGGTATAAACTTTCTTCACGGTGACTTTCGGTAGCCATCCGATCTTTTAAAGATTCTTCGATATTAGGGAAAAGATCAAACGAGTTTAACCCTAATTTAAGGCAACTCTCAATCTCGCGCAGCAAATTATCAACAGAATAACGGTAAATTCCCGGCATCGACGATACTTCAGTTTTCTGGAATGTACCATCAACAATAAACAGCGGGAAAATCAGGTTAGCCGCACTTAGATGCGTTTCCTGCACCATCTGGCGTATCACTTCACTTTTCCGGTTTCTACGTGGTCTTTGTAACATAAGCCCCCAAGCCCCCTAAAGGGGGAGTTTTAAATTTATAATATTATTAACCCACTAATGTTTCCCCTTTAGGGGGTTAGGGGGCCTACAATCCAAACACCGCTTCTGCCAGGCCAACTTCGTCGGGCGAGTAGGGCAGCGTGTATTTTACACCCATTTCATCAAATTTTTTGCCGGTTGATTTACCTATCGCCACCACTTTCTGGTATGGATCGAGCAGGTTACCGGCAAAATAAGCTTCCACATTTGATGGGCTGGTAAACACCAACACATCAGCGCCGCTGGCTTCAACATCTTCCTCAAGCACGGTTTCGTAAACCGGTAGATCAATAATTTTTGTATCGGCAGATAATCCTTGCTGTATACTCCTCATCGGACTTTCGGCGCCGGGAAACAATACTATGGTGCCGTTGGCCAGTTTGGCAAACTCCTCGGCCACCTCGGCTGTATCTGTACCTTCGCCTACATAATCTGTAAAGTAACCTTTGCGGCGCAGCATCTCTTCGCTTCCGCTGCCCATAACGCCAAACTTCACCTTTTTTGGGAAAGTTGGTTTTAACTGGAAAAAGTACTCCACCGCATTTTTACTGGAGAAAAATACCCAGTCTATATTTTTTAATATATAAGGATCGAGTTTGGTCATCACCGGCACGGTACGGATCAGCGAACGTGCCTCAACCTTTATCCCCCGGTTTTCCATCGATTTTTTGAAATAGCTCTGTTCGGATAGTTCCCTTGATATAAAAACCTTCAAAGGGAATTTCCTATTTTTAGCAAATTTTGCAACTATCTTTTGCGCCAGTCCTTCGGTAGTTGGGGCCTCTACAAACAGGCGGTCGGGAAACTGATCGCCCTCATTAGCTTTGGATGTAAACACCTGGAACATGCCCTCGTCCCGGCGGCAATAGCAGCCCAGGGGCAAGTGGCAGCCACCGCCAAATAATTTAAGTACGGTACGCTCAACAGCCAGTTCCTCAGCCACATCGGGGTGGTGCAGAGCTTGCAGGGCCTCAAAAAGTTCCTGGTCTGACTCGCGGATCTGGATAGCCAAAGCGCCCTGTGCAGGTGCAGGGATCAGCTCGGCGGGGGTAAGTTCTTCCACATGAAATTCGCTCAGATCAATACCTAAACGACTAACGCCGGCTTTGGCCAGCATAATGGCATCATATTTTTCATCGCGCAGCTTGCCTATCCGGGTAGGCACGTTGCCGCGCAGGTCTTCTATCTCCAGGTCGGGACGGTAGGCCAGCAGTTGTGCCTTGCGCCTGTTTGATGATGTACCCACAGTTGCGCCATATTTAACCGACAGCTTTTGGTGCACATCTACACAATCCTTCAATATCAGCAACAGTTCAGAGGGGTCTTCCCGTTCTGAAACTGCTGCGATGATGAGTCCCGGAGGGTTTTCGGTTGGCAAGTCTTTATGCGAGTGAACCGCAAGATCAATAGTGCCGGCCAATAATTCTTCTTCTAATTCTTTAGTGAAAAAACCCTTGCCTTCCAGCTTATCAAAGCTGAGGTTGAGTATGCGGTCGCCCTGGGTTTTAATGATCTTTAGTGTGGCAGTTATGTTTAAAGCAGCAAGGCTATCCTTAATAAAATTAGCCTGCCATAGCGCCAAATCGCTACCCCTTGTTCCTATTATCAGTTTTCTGTCCAAAAGAATGATTGTTTTGCAGGTGCAAATTTAATTTTTTATAAGGATGATAAGGTACATGAATTTCACGAATTATTTCTAATTGCAACAATATGACGGTTACGTGTGGGTTTAGGGCTAAAGGCTAAAGGCTAAAGGTATGAATTATCTTTAGCCTGTTGGTGACCCTGTCGAACATTGAATACCCAATGCCGGATAATGAGGTAAAAATATGGGTATTGAATTAACATGCGGGTGTTCCATCGGAACGGGTGGTACGCATGGAACGGTCTGGAACGCATTTGTGCTGATTATCAGTGCTTTAGATTTTAGCAAAACATAGCATGGAACACCATTTGTTTTGATAGTCAGTAAGTTAAGTTTTTTAGAAATTGTATGTCTTGTCCTGAAATAGGTTTACACTTTAAAATCTACAACATCTATTTTAATGTTTAAATGCCTTAATATTACCAACATCTATTGATAAAAATCAAGTAATATCAACAAATATCGGGGTTTTTTTGAGGTGCGTGTTTTTTTGAGGTGCGGGTTGCGTGGAGCGTGGTTCGTGTTTGTAAGGCCCGCTCCCCGCAACCCGCACCTGGCTCCTGCACCGACGAGATGAAAAGAGGAATTTGTGAATCCCTACCTCACCCACCAGGAATTAACCAGGTTCAATTCTTCTTTGGCCCTGGTAACTGCGGTGTACCACCAGTTGCAAAGTTCGGTATAGGGCATGCCGTACATGCTTTTTTCTAAAAACAGGTAAATATTGTTCCATTCGCCGCCCTGGGCTTTGTGGCAGGTAACGGCGTAGCCATAGCTGGCTTTAAGGCAGTTTACGTATTCGTCCTCGCGCATGGCTGTTTGATACAGTTCACCGCCTGTGGGGATACCTTTGGCCCTCATCCGTTCGGCAAAATCAATCATTAAATATTTTGAATCATCGTTGGTCAAACTACCCTTTAAACTGCTTAAGGTATCTAACGAAAGCATGATGCTATATTCTTTACCCGATGCTACTGCCGTGATCCTCACTTTCTGAAATTTCAGCGTGGCTTTATGGGTTATGGCACCAAGCTCGTTGATGATCACAAAGTCGCCATTGGTTAAGGGTACCGAGTAGTTGTTTTGGGTAACCAACAGTATATCACCTTCCCGTAAAGGCTCATGTTCCGACCCAAACAGTTCGCGGCGCATGGCCTGGTTAAGTTGCCGTACCATTTTATTGCTGCGGGCAATTGCCAGTACCATATTAACCCCTAAAGCTTTGTATTTAGCGGCATAATCATTAAACATTGCACTATCTGTAGGGTGCAGCTTAACGTTGTTGAGGTTTGATGCAGGAAGTTTAGGGAACCGTCCGGGAGTTTTATCATCCCGCATCTGGCGGATGGCGCCCGCCAAAACAAGGATATCATTAGTGCCCTTTGTGCGCTCAATCATGGTAAGTGTAACAGAAACAGCTACCTTTTGCTGCGCCGCAAGCCATTGGGTATCCAGCGCCGGACTAAACGATGAGCCCACCGGCGGCAGCTGGCAGGGATCGCCTACAAAAATGATCTTGTTGTTGCCCGCTACCTGGAAAAAATCATCCAGTAATATGCCCGATCCAAAAACGGCTAAACCGTCGCTTACCCCAATTTCGGCCGATAACATCGATGCTTCATCCACAATATAAATCATCGGATCCTCGTCGGGCGGGCGGGTCATGAATTGCAGGGTCATCTGGCCGTTTGCGGCATCGGCGGCACTGTTGGCAATATGATCGTCAAGGCCGTCAATCTTACTAAACCGGTATACTTCACCATGGACAGTTGTAGCCGTAAGGCCGGTTTTGCCCCTTAAAACGGTAGCGGCCCTGCCTGTTGCGGCAAGCATACTAAATTTCTTTTCCTTTTCCTGCAACCATTTGGCAACGCGTTGCATCAGGAAGGTTTTACCGGTACCGGCATAACCTTTCAGCACAAATACGTTGGCAGCAGGGTGGTCAAGGAATTTGTGTATGGCTTTAAATGCTGCCTTTTGATCCGGGTTTAAAGTAGGCTGATCGGCCATGTAACATTGATAGATTAACGGGGATGAATTTATCTATAATATATCATTTAAGATAATGAAATATTTATTGGGTTAATCAAAAATATGTCATTGCGAATATCCACCAGGCTAATCCTGGAAAAAATGACGTGTTGGGTTTAGGGCCTCAAAACCCCCATGTCATTGCGAGCGCAGCGCGGCAATCGCGAACTGTACAGGTCCGCTCTGTATAGCAT
>NZ_JBFUKF010000177.1:0-10966 GCF_056400985.1 Mucilaginibacter sp. P4_G9
GGTAAAAAACAAAGTGAAAAGTTTTTTAGTCATTATTACCTGCATGGTGATGCCACCTTAGATAGCTCATTAGCCGCCCTTGGCTTTCACCGGGATGACATTACTGATGTGTTTTTAACTCACCTGCACTTTGATCATGTTGGCGGTGCCGTAGCAAGGGTTGATGAAAACCTTTTCCCTGCTTTTAAAAATGCCGTTTACTGGAGCAACCCTAAACACTGGGATTGGGCGGTGAATCCAAACGACCGTGAAAGGGCTTCCTTTTTAAAGGAGAACATATTACCGATACAGGAAAGCGGCCAGCTGCAATTTATCGCTACCCAAGACGGCATCGCTTTTACCGAAGATTTCAAGATCCGTTTTGTATCCGGCCATACCGAGGCCATGATGCTGCCGCTGATTAACTATAAAGGCAAAAAAATCCTTTACATGGCCGATCTGCTCCCCTCTGTAGGTCATTTGCCATTGCCCTATGTAATGGCTTATGACATGTTTCCGCTTACAACTCTTAAAGAGAAAAAAGTGTTCCTGACCGAAGCATCGGAGAATGATTACATCCTGTTTTTTGAGCACGATCCCGTGAACGAATGCTGCACCCTGCAACAAACCGAAAAGGGCATCAGGGTAAAGGACACGTTTAAGTTGAACGAACTATAGTGCTCATTAACGGTGAGATAAGCTTTTTTCTTGATACCTGATACTAACGACTTGATACTAACTACTTAAATATCTATATTCCAAAATATCTCCCGGCTGGCAGTCAAGTGCTTTGCATATCGCCTCAAGGGTTTCCAAACGAATGGCCTTTGCCTTACCTGTTTTAAGGATAGATAGGTTTGATATGGTAATGCCTACCCTATCGCTTAGTTGGTTTAATGACATTTTGCGTTTTGCCATCATTACATCCAGGTTAATGATTATCGGCATGATTAAATAGTCAGGGATCGTTCTTCCTTCAACTTTACTTTCCGGGAAAACGCACTGTCATTCAGGTTAAATTCATCACTATAACGCTGTTTAAAACACCCCCGTGCACCGGCAGCAACATTCTGCGGAACAAACAAGCCAAATACTATATAAACCGCCACCAGTAAACTGCGTATTTTTTTCATTACCATATCATTAAATTATATCCAAAGAAAATTATAATTCATTGCAATTCAAAACTTATTTATTGAAAAACAATAAATATTAGTCGGATATCATTTTAAGAAATTTATTTTTTTATTTAGATCACTCACTTGCCATTGTCAAATTATATGTTTTATTTTAGAACAAATTTTTAACTTTATACGTTCTATTCAGAATACAACGGATAGAAAGGTTTATTAAATAGATGAGACAACTCAAAATAACGCAATCCATTACCAATCGCGAGTCGCAATCGCTGGATAAATATCTTCACGAAATTGGTAAAGTTGATCTGATAACTGCCGAAGAAGAAGTAATATTAGCCCAAAAAATACGCGAGGGCGATCAGGCCGCATTAGAGCGTTTAACCAAGACCAATTTACGCTTCGTTGTATCTGTTGCTAAACAATATCAAAACCAGGGTTTAACACTTGGCGACTTAATTAACGAGGGTAACCTTGGTTTAATTAAAGCGGCCAAACGTTTTGATGAGACCAAGGGTTTTAAATTTATATCCTACGCCGTATGGTGGATCCGCCAGTCGATATTGCAGGCTATTGCCGAGCAATCGCGTATTGTACGTTTACCGCTAAACCAGGTAGGCTCATTAAGTAAAATAAGTAAGGCTTTTTCAAAACTGGAGCAGGAATATGAGCGTGAGCCATCGCCGGAAGAGCTTGCCGATATCCTTGAAACCACCGTTGATAAGATCTCTGATACCTTAAGCAATTCAGGCCGCCATGTATCTATGGATGCCCCGTTTGTACAGGGCGAAGAAAACACCCTACTGGATGTATTGGAAAATCATGAGCCGGATACCGATTCGATATTAATTAACGAATCATTATCCGAAGAGATCAAACGGTCGCTATCAACCTTAACCGAGCGCGAGCGCGAGATCATTATATTATTCTTTGGCTTGGGCACCAATCACCCCTTGTCTTTAGAAGAAATTGGCGAGAAATTTAACCTTACCCGTGAGCGTGTACGCCAGATAAAGGATAAAGCCCTGCAGCGTTTACGCCATACTTCGCGTAGCAAAATTTTAAAATCGTACTTAGGTTAATCAACCTTAAAATATATTAAGAAAGCCAGTGGTGAATAGCCAGTGGTTTTTTTGCTTTTATGATAATCTGTCTTTCGGGAGGCACAAATATGTACCCCTACAAAAAAAAGTAAACCTAAGAGGCTAAAATTTGCCGKATTTGTGAGATCGGCGGATGATAAGTTTCCAATTAATCCGGCTCTATATATCCCGATATAAATTGATTTTTCTTCAAAAAAGTGTATTTATAGTGAAGACAGGAACACTATATAGAAATTAACTAACAAAGAAAAAAGAAGTAAATCACTTTGCGTTTTTGCGCGAGATAAATTCAGATATCGAACTACAGTCCGTCAGCTTAATTTTAATCATAAGTTAATATTGGGGTTTATAATGTTGATTATCAACAGTATGAGTGTTCCGATCTTCGGTGGTTTTTAAAAACCTTAAGTTGTTGATAATCAGCCACAAAGCGTTCCAAAGCGTTCGGGGTGTTCCACTGCACTCAAATGGAACACTTAATAAATCAAATTTAAACAGCTTCTTAGAAGTTGTTTAAAAATGGATCGTCGTTGACGGTGAGGTATAACAATTTTAACCTCATAAAATTTAAACCATCAATTCCCGTTATTTAGCTAACCTGTCATAATTAGTTAAATGATCAACTCCTTAAAAATCACCTGGTATTTTTATAAACCGATACTTGTATGGTGTTTATTGGCCACATTCGCCTGTATCTACTACGTGTTTTCCGGTCAGTTAAACATTCCTTTTGCTTACCTGTGCAAATTGTGCAGCTATGCTTCTATTTTGGGTATCCAATATCTAAACTTTAATTCAACTAAAACCTACTTCTATTTCCGCAATGCCGGTTATGGCATAGGTCGCCTGTACGCTTATGTGTTTAGTATCGACCTTATTGCCTTCATTATTCTTTTATCACTATCAACAATCCGCTAAAATTTGGAACCTCTTATACTAAAAACCGACAGTGTATACTGGAGTTCGACGGCAGGAAGATCCTGCAGGACGTTTACCTGGAATGTAAACAGGGCGAAGTATTGGGCATCCTCGGCCGTAACGGCTGCGGTAAATCATCTTTATTGCGCATCATGTTCGGGACGCTTACTCCCGCCTATAAGCATATAAGTATCAGTGGCGAATACATCAAAAAAGGTTACCACAATATGCGCGTAGCCTACCTGCCCCAGCATAACTATCTGCCCAACGGCATCAAAATAAAAAACCTGGCAAAAACCATTATCGACGACCGGTTTTGGAATGATTTTTCGGCACATCCGGTTTACAACGATCATTGTGAAAAAAAAGCAGGTGAGCTATCAGGCGGCGAACTGAGGCAGCTGGAAACCCTGATGGTTATTTACAGCAAGGCCGATTTTATTTTGCTGGATGAACCTTTTACTCATATTTCGCCTTTGCAATCAGAAATGTTTAAAGCCATAATTAAAAAATGCGCTAAAGTGAAGGGTATCATTTTAACAGACCACCAGTATTACAACATTTTGGATGTAAGCGACAGGATCATACTAATAACCAACGGATATACAAAGCCCATTAAACACCGTGATGAGCTGGTTGCTTACGGTTATTTAAGCCACATCAATTAAATATAGCCGGCTGTAACATATAACCGTTTCGCATTGTCTACTTATACAAACAGACCCAGTGATGCACCGGCCGTATTTATATTTGATGATATTGTTATTTGTTGCCGGCTGGCAAAAAGGCCGGTGCAGCGATAAAATATCTGTAGGCGGCATCACTTTCAAAAACGCCATCCGCGACCCGGACCCTGAGCCGTCCGGTAATTTCAATACACTGGTAATCCCCATAAAAAGGGCGGGTAACCTCATTATTGTGGAAGCACAGATAGATTCTTTAGCAGGCAATTTTGTGCTGGATACCGGTGCCCCGTATCTTATTTTAAACTCTACCTACTTTAGGTATCTACCTCATGTAACAGAGCAGGAATCGGCGGGCTTAAATGGTACGGCATCCGTCTCATTTACAACTTATGTGTTTAATTTCAGTATCCTTGACCTGCGTTACTCCAGGCTTACTGCCGATGTTACCGATCTGTCATCTATTGAAAACAGCCGCAATATTAAAATACTGGGGCTACTTGGCACAAGATTATTTAACAAGTTTGCCATTACTGTGGATCTGTTCAGAAACACCATGTATATCCATAAACTTAACGAAGACGGCGATATCCCCCAAGGCGAAAAAATTTTTCATGAACCCTGGATGGTTACCCCTTTCAAATATTATAATGATGTGATATTTATTAAAGGCATAGCTAATAATAATCCATTATGGTTTGCCTTTGATACCGGCGCCGAAACCAACCTGATGGACTATGACAGGGTACGAAAACTGTTGCCCGGCATGCAGGTGCTTAACCGTACTAAAACCACCGGGATTGGCGGGTCATCGTTCGAGGTGATATACGCCCGTTTTGATACCCTTAAAATTGGCGACCGGCGATTTATCAAAAACCGGGTATTGCTAACCAGCCTGGATAAAATGGGCAAGGCTTACGGGCATACTGTTGATGGAATTTTAGGATATGATTTTTTTATCCGGGGAGTATTCAGCATCAACTTTGTGAAAAAAGAATTTGAGATGTACATTTACACTAACCAGTAGTATGAAAAAGTGCAGATCGGTCGTTATTGTTTTTTTGTTGCTCTCTTGCTTCATTTTTGATGCAAAGGCGCAAAAACGCAGTTCGCTTATTTTAGGTAAAGATCATTTGATCTTGTTGATCGACCTGCGCTCGTCAAAACAGGAGTTGGATAGCCTGTTCAAAGCTGCAGGTATAAAAGGTGCAAATTCGGCAACTATTTTAAAAGGTGATTACTCGGCATTAACAAAAGATGGCTGGAATATCAGCAAACGCTCCATAAACTCAATTCAGTTTAACAGGTCGCTGTCCGATCTGAATGTTAACGCACAAAATAAACCATTCCTGATAACCACCAATCTTTCAAATAATGACGATAACCGACCCGGCTATCCGGCTGATGAGACATTTGGCATTAACAAATTCTCGCAGGTTAATGTTTATGAGCTTCCGTCCGGCTTAACCCGTTTTTATTTACCAGGATTTTTGAAGGCAAAACGTGTTTTACTATCGGGTAATTTCAATAACTGGAGCACCTTAAAGGGCATAATGATCAAAACGGATAGCGGCTGGGTAGCCGATGTAAAGCTTGCCCCCGGTGTATACGAATACAAATATATTATTGATGGCCGCTGGCAGCGCGACAAGAGCAATCTGCAGCAACACCCGGATGGTTTTAACGATGTAAATTCGGTTTATTACCGGTACAACCACACCTTCAGGCTTCCAGGGTTTGCTGGTGCGCATAAGATCACACTCGCAGGCAGTTTTAATAATTGGGATGCCAATGCTATCATTCTCCAAAAAAAGGGCACCAGCTGGGAAACTAAACTTTACCTGCACGATGGGATGCACACCTACCGGTACCTGGTAGATGGCCAGTGGTTTACAGATCCTGCCAACCCGGTAACGTTAAAGGATATTGATGGCCATACCAATTCGGTAATAAACTTGGGCGAAACCATTAATTTTAAGCTTAACGGATACGCAAAGGCCCAAAAGGTATATGTGGCAGGCAGTTTTAATAACTGGAAACCCAACGAGATAGCCCTTAAAAAAACAGCAACGGGATGGGTACTACCGTTAATAATACCTGCAGGCAATTATGGCTACAAATTTATTGTTGATGGCAGCTGGATAACCGATCCGCTGAATAAGCGAACTGTTGTGGAAGGAGGAGTAACCAATTCTTTTATAACAGTTAAGCCTAACTATACTTTTAAGCTAAAGGGTTATGGTAATGCCAAAAGCGTGCATATTGCCGGTAACTTTAATGACTGGGACCCCGAAGGGCTGTTACTTGATCATAACGGCGATGAATGGGCCATCAGTCTTAACCTTAAACCCGGCAAATACCGATATAAGTTTTGGGTTGACGGTAACTGGATCCTGGATCCCGGAAATAAATTATACGAAAAAAACGAATATAATACCGGAAATTCCGTTTTATGGATTGAGTAAGAAAAGGAGTCAAGAGATTAGATTCAAGAGTCAGGACGGGAAACTGTCTGAAGTTTTTATGCTTCGCGCGAGCCAGCTCCATTTTTTTTGATTCTTGATTCTTGACTCTATCTTAATAAAAGTATATTAGCTACACCAGAATAATTTTTATGACTATCCCCATATACCAGGCCGATGCCTTTACTGACACCCTGTTTGGCGGCAACCCGGCGGCCATTTGCCCACTTACCGATTGGTTGCCCGATGACACCATGCAAAAAATAGCCATTGAGAACAACCTGGCCGAAACTGCTTTTTTTGTAAAAACAGATACCGGCTACAAACTGCGCTGGTTTACGCCGGAATACGAAATTGATCTTTGCGGCCATGCTACGCTGGCATCGGCACATATATTATTTACCGAGTTGGGTTTCGATGGCGATGCCATCCAGTTTGAAACCGTAAAAGCCGGCACACTGATTGTAAAACGCGACGGTGATAAATACACCATGGATTTTCCATCCAGGCCACCTATACCAATTGAACCACCAAATGGACTGGCCGAATCGCTTGGCGAAAAGGAGCCKCTGGCCTTTTTAAGGTCGAGGGATTACTTCATAGTTTACGAAACCGAGCAGGACATCAGGGACCTTACGCCCGATTTTTTTGCCTTATCAAAAATGGATACCGTAGGCGTAATAGCAACCGCCCCAGGTGATAATTCCGATTTTGTTTCCCGTTTCTTTGCTCCCGGCGCCGGCATCCCCGAAGACCCGGTTACCGGATCGGCACATTGCAACCTGATACCGTATTGGGCAAAAAGATTGGGCAAAAACAAGCTCCACGCCTACCAGATCTCTGCCCGCCGCGGCGAACTCTGGTGCGAACTCAAAGGCGACCGCGTGCTGATGAGCGGCAAAGCGGTTACTTATTTAAAGGGCGAAATTTCTTTGGGTCATTAGTCATTAGTCATTAGTCATTAGTCATTAGTCATTAGTCATTAGTCATTAGTCATTAGTCATTAGTCATTAGTCATTAGTCATTAGTCATTAGTCATTAGTCATTAGTCATTAGTCATTAGTCATTAGGAGGAATTGACAATCGGATGCTTTGTTTTAATTTATTTATTTATTTTCACCCCCTCTCCCATCCTTTGTCTGAAAGTCTTTTGTCCGAATGTCTGAAAGTCTTTTGTCCTTTGTCTGAAAATCCTTTGTCTGAAAGTCCTTTGTCCGAATGTCCCAAAATCCTTCCTCCTTCCTCCCCTTAAAAAAAGTTTAATAAATCATTTTTTTATGATTACTTTGAAGGTTAAATTTTTGTAAGGGATACAACAAAATAAATGCAGCTTACCCGCTTAGAAATCAAGGGCTTTAAGAGTTTTGGAGATAAGATCACCATTAATTTTAATGAKGGTGTAACTGCAATTGTAGGACCCAACGGCTGCGGAAAATCAAACGTAGTTGATGCCATCCGCTGGGTACTGGGCGAACAAAGCACCCGCATGCTACGATCAGAGAAGATGGATAACGTGATCTTCAATGGTACCAAAAGCCGTAAATCGGCCAACCTTGCCGAGGTTTCCCTTACTTTTGATAATACCAAAAACGTACTGCCTACTGATTACTCGCAAGTTACCCTTACCCGAAAGCTTTACCGCACCGGCGAAAGTGAATACCGCCTGAACGACGTACAGTGCCGCCTGAAAGATATTACCGACCTGTTCCTGGATACCGGCATCGGCTCCGACTCCTACTCTATCATCGAGTTGCGGATGATAGACGAGATCATCACCAACAAGGAAGGTTCGCGCCGGAATTTGTTTGAGGAAGCATCGGGCATCTCTAAATACAAGCTCCGCAAAAAACAAACTTTCAGCAAACTAAAGGATACCGAGGCCGACCTGGAACGCGTAGAAGACCTTCTTTTCGAGATTGAGAAGAACCTAAAATCCCTGGAGAACCAGGCTAAAAAAACCGAGCGTTATTACCGCATCAAAGAGCAATACAAATCGCTCAGCATTATGCTGGCATCGTTCAGGATTGTATCTTTCAGCGAATCGTTAAAGAAAATTGAAGACCAGGAGCAGCAGCAAAAAGCCGAAAAAGGTGGTATTGTTGCCCAGATAGATACTTTAGAAGCTGCACTGCAACAACAAAAGCTGGATAGCATCACCAAAGAAAAAAACCTATCTGTACAGCAAAAAACCACCAACGAGTTTGTAGCTAAGATCCGTGCTTACGAGAGTGAGAAAAAGATCAAGAACGAGCAGCTCAAATTTCAGCAGGATAAAGAATCAAGGTTAACCGAGGAACTGGATAGGGATAAAAACCAGCTTAACCACGTACTGTATAACATTAAGCGCTTATCCGAAGAAAAAGCATTGGAGGATGAGAGCCTGCAAACCATTCAAAGCCGATTAGCCGACCTGAAGGAAGCCGTTGATGAGCTACGTGCACAACAAGCCGAAGCCCGCAATGAACTCACAGAGATTACCGGCATCAATACCCGCCTGCAAAACCAGGCCTACAAAGCCGAGAAGGATATTGATATTTTACAGATTCAACAACAGGCCCTGGAGCAGGAAAGCCAGCGCAATATGGAAGATACCACCAATAAAGAGGTAGAACTTTCGCATTTTAACCAGGTGGTTGCCGAGCTGCAAAACCGCAAGGAAACACTGGATTATGATTACCAGTCGGCTTTGGATTTTGAGAACAAATTAAAAGAACAGATAGCCGAAACCGATTCTGAACTGAGTTTGGTAAAAGATACCATCATTAAAGAAAGCCGCAAGCTGGACGCTAAACAAAACGAGTATAATCTTACCAAAAGTATGGTGGATAACCTGGAAGGTTTTCCGGAGTCTATCCGCTTTTTAAAGAAAAATGCCGACTGGGCCAAAAATGCCCCCCTGTTTAGCGATGTACTGTTTTGTAAGGAAGAGTACCGGGTAGCCATTGAAAACTACCTGGAACCACTGATGAACTATTATGTGGTTGATAACTATGATGAAGCTATAAAGGCAATACAACTATTGAGTAATGCCGCCAGGGGCCGCGCGCACTTCTTTATACTGGAAAACTATGAAGAAGTAATACCCGCTAACCCGGCTTTTGAAAATGCGGGCGCTGTTTCGGCCCTAAAAGTAATAGAGGTTGATAAAAGATATGCCCAGCTATGTAACCATCTGCTTAAAGATGTTTACCTGGTTGATGATGATAAGGACCAGCAGATTAACAATGCCGCCCTGCCCGATGGTGTGGTGTTGATTGGCAAAAGCGGCAAGTTCAACAAATCAAAGCATACCATGGCCGGTGGTTCGGTGGGTTTGTTTGAGGGAAAGAGGATTGGCCGGGCCAAGAATTTGGAGAACCTGGCAAAGGAGATTAAGGGTATCGAAAACCTGGTTAATGCGCAAAAAAGTAAATCGGATGAGTTGCAAAGCAAGCTTTCGGCCCTGCGTTCATCAACCAAAAGCAACGAGATTAATGAACAGCAGATGATCATTAACCGGTTGAATACCGAGCTGATAACCGTAAAAACCCGGCAGGAACAATACCAAACGTTTATTGAAAACAGCCTTAACCGTAAGGATGATATTGCCCGTAAGATTGCCGGTATCAAGGATGAAATGACTGCCCTGCACCCCCAGCTTGCCGAGTTAAAAATGCAGAAGCAGATCCAGAGCGATCTGCTAGTTGATAAACAGGCTACTTTTAACGAGTTGAATGAATACGTATCGGTACAATCAAATGCCTTTAACCAGGAGAATATCCGTTTTCACCAACAGCAAAACAAGGTATCAAGCCTAATAAAAGACCTGGAATACCGCGATACACAACAGGAAAGCCTGGAAACCCGCATCAAACAAAACAGCACCGAGCTGGAGAAAGTAAAAATTGCTATACAGGAAAACCTGAAGCAGGCCGATAACTCCGACGATGACCTGCTGGAGATGTACGAGCAAAAGGAAAACCTGGAAAAAGCCACCCAGCAAGCCGAGCAGGAATATTACCAATGGCGTGGCATCATCACCGAAAACGAAAATGAAATTACCGCGTTAAGACGCAAAAAAGACAACCATGAGGTTATAGAAAACGAGTTGCGCGATGAGCGTAACAACCTTAAACTGGAACTGAACGCCCTGAAAGAGCGCTTATCTGTAGAGTTTAATATCGACATTGAAGATTTGCCCGAGACAGAAACACCTGTTGAAAGTGAGCATGACCTGCGCGAAAAAGCAGATAAGCTAAAAAAACAGCTGGATGATTTTGGTGCAATTAACCCGATGGCGGTTGAGGCTTATAACGAAATGAACGAGCGTTATACCTTTATCCAGGCGCAAAAGAAAGATCTGAGCGAGGCGAAGGCATCCTTATTAGCAACCATACAGGAGATTGATGATACCGCTAAAGAAAAATTCATGCATGCCTTTATCATGGTGCGCGAGAATTTTATCAAGGTATTCCGATCTCTGTTTAATGAAGAAGATTCCTGCGACCTGATCCTGACCGACCCCAACCATCCGCTGGAATCGGATATTGATATCATCGCCAAGCCAAAAGGCAAACGCCCCCTATCCATCAACCAGCTATCGGGGGGCGAAAAAACGCTTACAGCCACCGCTATCCTCTTTTCGCTTTACCTGCTTAAACCAGCACCATTCTGTATTTTTGATGAGGTAGACGCTCCGCTTGATG
>NZ_JBFUKF010000178.1:0-10833 GCF_056400985.1 Mucilaginibacter sp. P4_G9
TTCCAAATGAAGGTTTTACAGTTTACTATTCCTGTTGCTCACGATAAAAGTGTAATTGCTTCCAAATGAAGGTTTTACAGTTTACTATTCCTGTTGCTCACGATAAAAGTGTAATTGCCGATCAGTTTAGCCTGCCTTATTTTTATCCCTACCTGCACAGGCACAAAGAAACACAGTTAACCTGGATTCAGCAGGGCGAAGGCACACTCATTGCCGGTAATAACATGCATCCTTTTGGGCCCGGCGATGTGTTTTTATTAGGGGCCAACCTGCCACATTTATTTAAAAGTAACCCGGAGTATTTTGAAAATGAAACAGAAGGCGCTATAAGTGCATTAAGCATCTTCTTTAACCCTGATGGAATACTTGCTCCTCTTTTTGATCTGCCCGAAATGCGTGCTTATAAGCTTTTTCTTAATCAGCACCAGCAGGGTTTTAAAGTGCCCAATGCCGATATTGATAAAATAGTAGCTAAGCTTACCGGCCTGAGAGATACCAATGGCGGCGACCAATTGGTGCAGTTTATTCAATTAATGAAAGAGTTAAGTGGGATAAGCGAGCAATTGCAACCGCTTTCATCCTATGGAAATTTGCCGGGTATTACCGATAGCGAGGGGATACGGATAGGCAATATATACAACTACATTATACAAAATTATACGCAGGCAATTACGTTGGATAATGTGGCCAAAGCGGCGTTTATGACATCCGAATCCTTTTGCCGCTATTTTAAAAAGCACACCGGCAATACTTTTATAACCTTTTTAAACGAGGTGCGCGTTAATGAAGCCTGCAAAATGCTTACAGCTAATAAATCAGATAGCATAGCATCGGTGGCTTATAAATGCGGGTTTAAAAGCATCACCAATTTTAATCGGGTATTCCGGTCGGTAACAGGCAATTCGCCAAGGGAGTATATGGAAAATTATAATGAGAAAATCAGTTAATAGTCCTGGTAATTTTTAAAAGTCTCCCCCTTCAGGGGGAGATTTAGAGGGGGCTTAGCCTCACCAAATACTGCTGATACTCATCTTCCAACAAAACTTCCATTTCAAACCCGGCTTCTTTGGCTATAGTGGCCAATGTTTTTTCATCAACATAAAGCCATGGGAACCAGTCGGTTTTTGCCCGGCTATATTGATACTGGTAGCTGAGCTCGCCGTAGTATTTACCGGTATCGGGAAGGTTCCCTTCGTACAGGTAAGCAATATCCGACGAATCGAATAATAGCTGCCCGCCCTTATTAAGCAGGCTTTTTACATGCGCTAAAAATACTTTAAGGTTTGTTAGTGTTCCTGTAAGGCCTATTCCGTTCATCAGTAATAGCAGGGTATCGTATTTGCGGTCCTTATATTCAAATATATCAGCAGTGATCACTTTTTTTACGCCACGGGCCTGCATCACAGCGGCAGCGAGGGCCGAGATCTCCAGGGCGGTTACATCAAAGCCGCGTTCCTGCAGCAACAGGGCGTGGCTGCCTGCGCCTGCGCCAATGTCAAGTACTTCACCCCGGCACTCATTAATTGCAAGCCATTCAATATCGGGCATATCGTCCTCATCACGGAAGTAAATTTCTATCGGCATTTCTTCCTTTGGGCCATACTGGTTATTGATCCATAATTTGTGCGGCGGATTTTTGTGATAATGATTGTGTATGGCCTGACCTAAAATATCTTTCATGCTGTGGCAAAAGTATGAATTGAACGCTTAATTACCGGCACAATAAATACCTTTGGTTATTATGTTCACAAGTAATACCTTACTGGCCCTTATCATTGTTGCAGGCATATCTTACAGTGTTACAGCAAAAAAGCTAACTTTTATTGCCGCGTTAACCGGGGGATTAGTAGCTTATTTTGTTTTTACAGGTGCCGGTTTTACCGGTATTGCCATGATGACCATCTTTTTTATTTTAGGATCCGCGGCTACATCGTGGCAACAAAATAAAAAACAAGCTTTTATTATTGCCGAAGAACGTAAAAGCGGCAGAGCAACCGGGCAGGTGCTGGCCAATGCGGGTGTAGCGGGTATAATTGGATTATTGGTGCTGCTATATCCTCAGCTCACTCATTTACTGGTGCTAATGATGGCTGCCAGCTTTGCCTCAGCAACGGCCGATACGCTGTCATCAGAATTGGGTACGGTTTATGGTAAGCGTTTCTACAATATTATTACCCTGAAGGCTGATGAACGGGGACTCGATGGTGTGATTAGTTTAGAAGGAACATTGATAGGGATAGCAGGAAGTTGTTTGATAGCGGTAATTTATGCCGTTGGCTTTGGATGGAGTTTAAACATGATCTGGATTGTTATTGCCGGAACAACAGGGAATTTAAGCGATTCGGTAATGGGGGCATTGCTGGAGCGAAAACATTATATGAGCAACAATGCAGTAAATTTTTTAAATACTTTGATAGCTGCTTTGGTTATGCTGTTGCTTACTTATATGGAGTCTATTAATTAATTTAAATAAATTGATTAAATAAGATTGAAAATCAATCTATTAGCTTTAAGCTTTGTGCATTCTGCTTTTAGCTTCTACATAATACTGATATTTACCATATGGCTTTTATTTTAATCGGCTTTATTGTTTTTGCCCTGGTTGCTTATTTCTTTTTAAAGAGCAATAAGGCAAAAACAGCCTCGCTTAATGCAGGTTACAGATCCATCCTGGCGCAGCACATTCAATTTTATCAGCAATTGGATGAAGGTGGCAAACAAATATTTGAACAGAAAATAAATACATTTCTTAACGGGATTACTATTGAAGGTGTAGGTACTATAGTTGATGATACCGATAGGGTGATGATAGCTTCAAGCGCGGTGATCCCCATCTTTGGGTTTAAGGATTGGGAGTACAGGAATTTAACTAACGTAATATTATACCCGGATACTTTTGATAGTGAGTTTCAGTTTGAAGGCGAAAACCGCAGTATACTGGGTATGGTAGGTACAGGATATATGAATGGCCAGATGATTTTGTCGCGGGCTGCTTTAACCAAAGGTTTTTCCAGGTGGGCAGGGAAGGAGAATACAGCCATTCATGAGTTTGTGCACCTGCTGGATAAAAGTGACGGAGCAACCAATGGTGTACCCGAATATTTGCTGGCGCATGAATATGTACTGCCCTGGCTTAAAATGATTCACCAGGAGATTCGTAAAATAGAAGAGGGCGAATCGGATATTAATCCTTATGCCATTACCAACGAAGCGGAGTTTTTTGCTGTAGTGGCCGAATATTTTTTCCAAAAGCCAGATGAATTGAAGCTCAGGCATCCAGAACTATATGAAATGCTGAGCACTATATTTAAGCAGGATAGGGCAACAGAATAATTTTTTACAGCGAATTAAAGCCCAAATTCAATTGACCGGCTATTTCTAAGGTATTACCGGCATGGCCAATATAATAAACGGGAGTTTCCTCATACCTTGATGCAACTACTATTTTGATCCCGTCGGCGCAGTTGGTAAACAGGTCTTCTACCAATTTAGGGTCGTTATTGTTTTTAGATAGGTGGGATAATAGCAAATGCGTCATGTGGGCCGGTCGGTGGGTCATGAACAATGCCAGTGCCTGTTTATTGCTCAGGTGGCCTTTGCCGCCGCGGATCCGTCTTTTCAGGTGATAAGGGTATCCGCCATGCTCCAACATATCCTCGTCATAATTAGCTTCCAAAAATGYGGCATGGCACTGGCTAAAATAGCGGATCAGTTGATCGCATACAATCCCCAGGTCGGTAAATACACCCACCTTAATATCGCGGCAGCTGATGATAAAACTATGGGGTTCGGTAGCGTCATGTATTTTGGGGAAAGATGTTATTTCCAGTTCACCAATAGTTACCGTTTCAAATTCGCGCAGGTGATGAACCAGTTGCAGGTTTACGCTATTGCCCAAATGAAGTAATGTACCAGGTGTAATATACACCGGCAGGTTAAACTTTTTAGCTAATACAGGTATACCGCGAATATGATCAGAATGTTCATGGGATACAAAAATGGCTTTTACTTTGCTCATGGAAAGTCCAAGCCTGGCCATGCGTTTTTCAGTTTCACGGCATGATATGCCGGCATCAACCAATACAGCCTCCCGCTCGTTCCCTACATAATAGCAATTGCCATTACTACCCGAATTTAGTGATGTTATAAATAAAGACATGTTTTTAAGCCAAAAGCTGAAGGCCGAAAGCTAAAAGCTACCCTTCAATCCTATTATACAAAGTAACGGATTTGCACTATATTATTAACTGTTGTATGGCCACACTTTTAAAAATAAGCGACATTTTTTTGCGGTTATAAAAAGCTGCTTATATTTAGCCATGGATTCACCACAAACTTTACCCATACTTGACGCGGCCGAACTGCGCGTGCTTGGCTCACTGATGGAAAAAAGCAAAACCACACCGGATTATTACCCAATGACCCTCAATGGTTTAACTGCTGCCTGTAACCAAAAAACATCGCGCAAGCCAGTTGTAAACTATGATGAGAGTACTGTTACAGAGGCGCTGAACACGCTAAAAAGGCGCGGACTGATATCGACCGCAACCGGGGGATCTATCCGTAATATTAAATACAAACACAATTTTGCAATAGTCTTCCCCGTGATACCGGCCGAGGTGGCTTTAATTTGCCTGCTGATATTGCGCGGCCCGCAAACACCGGGTGAATTGAATACCAATTCGGGCAGGTTATATGAGTTTGAATCCATTGAGGAAGTGCAGGAAATGCTGGAGAAACTGGCAGACCCGGCTATGCCCTATATCGTACAACTCCCTAAACGCCCCGGACAAAAAGAGCAGCGCTATGCACATTTGTTAGCCGGTATACCCGAAATAAGCGATGATGATGAAATGGAAGAAACAGGCGGCCGATCATCCGGTGGCCTTGAAGCCCGCGTTGCCAAATTAGAACAGGACCTGGCCGAAATGAAAGAGGCCTTTGATAAATTGATGAAGGAATTGATGGGGTAGAAGTACTGGTAATTTTCAACTGCCGCCAGGTTTTATCATTTGCCGCGAGCTTGCAGCGTTATATTCACGAGTTACGTACACTAATCTCGCGGGAATATTATTTGCTTATACCCACCAATCTCATCATCTTATGCGCCGCTTTTAAAACCGCTATTAAACCTTCCGGTTTCATGGGTTTGGCAATGTAATCGTCCATTCCTTCGCTAATGCACTGGTCACGGTCATCGGGGCCCGCGTTTGCGGTCATGGCTATAATGAAGGGTTGTAGTTTACGGTTGCTCCTGCGGATAGAGCGGGTTGCTTCAAAGCCATCCATTTCGGGCATCTGGATGTCCATTAATATTACGTTAAAATCCTGTTCATCTAATTTTTGTAATACTTCAAGACCGGTCTCGGCCAGTGCAAATTCGTACCCCAGCTTGTTTAGCATGCGGCTGATGAGTTTTTGATTTACCAGGTTATCTTCGGCAACCAGGATATTGAGCGGGAATTCACCTGCAAATTTTTCATCAAGCAGTTTTACAGCTTTAGTTTCTGTTTCGGGGGGATTTCTATCACCTTTCAACTCGGCCTGGATGCTTTTACCGAGTTGATTTTGTTTAACCGGCTTGGTTAATATTGCCGAGAACAGCCCCGGATATTTTGTTTTTGAACCATCGCCAACAGAGCTTAGCATAATAATGGGCAGTTGCGCATATTGGGCTTTAACAGCAGTTGCAAAAACAACACCATCCATCCCGGGCATTTCCATATCGGTAATGATAAGATTGTAATCTTTATCATTAGCCAGTAATACAAGGCCATCGGCTGCCGACGAGGCGGTTATAGTAATCAGCCCCCATTGCTCTAACTGGGTTTTAAGGATAAAAAGGTTGGTTTTGTTATCATCAACAATCAATACCTTTTTGCCTTCCAATATGGCAGTATCAAATACCAGCGGTATATATTTAGATTGCTTTTGACTTACCGCCACGTTAATAGTAAACGCAAATACCGATCCTTCACCGTAAACACTTTCTACCCAAATATCACCTCCCATTAGTTTTACCAAACGCTGGCAGATAACCAAACCCAAGCCAGTGCCGCCATATTTACGCGTGGTAGATGAATCGGCCTGCCAAAATGCGTTGAACAAGTTCGATATCTTTTTTTCATGGATGCCTATTCCGGTATCCATCACACTAAAACCTATCTCGATATCACTGTTACTATGGGTTTTTGAAAGGAAAACCTTTATAAATACTTCGCCCTGTTGCGTAAACTTCAGGGCATTGCTGATTAAATTGCTAATCACCTGTTTAAGGCGAAGGCTGTCACCAATAACCTGGTTGGGCAGGGCAGGATCTATTTGGTAAACCAGCTCAAGGCCTTGTTGCGATGCTTTAGGCGAAAACAAGTCGAGCACATCTTCAATACAATGGCGCAGGTCGAAATCCTCTTTCTCCATATCCATTTTGCCCGATTCTATCTTCGAAAAATCAAGAATATCATTGATAACGTTAACCAAACTGTCACCGCATGATATAATCGTATCTGTGTATTCGCGTTGTTCGTGGTTAAGCCCGGTTTCACTTAAAAGTGAAGCCATGCCAATTACGCCATTCATAGGCGTACGTATCTCATGACTCATGGTGGCCAGGAATACGCTTTTGGCCTGGTTAGCTTTGTCGGCCTCTTCGCGGGCCTCCTTTTCCTGAGCCATGTGAAGTTCAAGCTCTTCTGATTGTGATAGCAGCTCCTCGTTCAGGGCCTGTAACTCCTCAGATTGTGCCTGCAGTTCGGAATTTAGAACCTGCAGATCATCCGACTGTTTTTTTAATGCTTCCGACTGGTATAAAACCTCGGCAGTACGTTCAGAAACTTGTTTTTCTAATAAACGCTTTTGTTTTTCTATGCTGTTTACTTTCCACCGGTAAAGGTTATAAATTAAAGCAAGGACAAACAATGCTGTGGCCGAAATAAACCACCAGGTAAGCCAGAAAGGAGGTAAAACGGTAAGATTTAAACTAAGTTCGTGCTTTGACCATTTGCCATCGCTGTTACGACTTTTTACCTTGAATTTATAGTCGCCAGCCGGTAAATTGGTATACGTGGCAGTATTTTTTGTGCCCACATAGTTCCAGTTGTTATCGAAGTTTTCTAACTGGTATGCATATTCTTTTTTATTAGCCTGGGCAAAATCCAGTGATACAAACTCAAAAGAAATAACCGATTGCTCATGGGTTAAAGTAATTGATTTTGTTTCAGTAATATCCCTTTTTAATGGTGAGGGATCATCATCGGTTTGGGCTACAGGAACAGTATTATTAAATATCTGGAAATCGGTTAACCGCAGCGGAGGATCATAAACGGTTTGGGTTATCCTATCAGGATCAAACATGTTGAATCCGTTAACTCCGCCGAAATATAAAGTGCCATCATGACTTTTTACAGCGGAGTGGGGTTTAAACTCATCGGCCTGCAAACCATCATCAGTAGTAAAATTCCTGAACCTTCTTGTCCGCGGGTTGAATCTTGACAGACCATTGTTGCCGCTTATCCAAAGGTTGTTGTTATTATCTTCCCTTATGGCATAAGCATAATCATTAGGCAAGCCATCCCTGGCTTTATAAACGGTAAATTTGTTTGTTTTGGGATCAAAACGGTTTAAACCATTATAAGTGCATATCCATATGTTCCCCGAATGATCCTCGAACAGATCAAGAGCAGAATTGTTGCTCAAGCTGTTTTTTGATGCATCATATTTAAAAGTTTTAAATGTATTGCTTGTTGCATTAAAAAGGTTTAAGCCGCCATCATTGGTGCCAACCCAAAGGTTACCTCTCGAGTCGCCTAAAAGCGAATTAATATTATCGCTGCTGAGGCTGTGAGGATCGCTTGCATTATGCCTGTAATGAATAAAACTATTTGTTTTAGGATCAAATAAATCAAGCCCTTGTCCAAGCGTGCCAATCCATATTTTATGATCAAGGGTGGTTGTTATAGCATATACGTTGTCGCCGCCTAAGCTGGTAGAGTCGTTTTCATTGTGTTTGTATGTTTTGAATTTACGGGTTTGCAGATTCATTACGCTTACACCATCGCTCCAGGTACCTATCCATAAATTATTTTTGTCATCTTCTTTTAAGGCCAGGTTATTATTGCCCCCTATACTCGTTTTATCCCGGGCATCAAAACGATAAACTTTAAATGTTCCTGTTTTTATATCAAACAGGTTTAGTCCGCCGCCATCAGTGCCAACCCAAATATTATGGTTTTTATCTTCGGTAATACTTAGTACAAAATTATTGGATAAGCTGTTGGGCCGTGAGCTGTGTTTAAATTGGGTAAAATTTTCATTTGTCTTTTTATAAAAGCTGATACCTGATGCAAAGGTACTTAGCCACATATTGCCAAACTTATCTTTCAATATCACATCAACAGAGTTGCTGGGGATACTGCTATTATCTATATCGTCCTGGGTGTGGTTACTGAATTTGCCTTCGGTAAAATTAAAAATGCTAAGTCCGCCGTTTTCAGTACCTATCCATAAATTATGGTTACTGTCTTCGCTGATGCATTGTACCCCGTTATAGGGTAACGAATTGGCGTTATTGGCAATATTTTTAAAATGTTTAAAAGTTAGCGTATTGGCATCATATAAGTTTAATCCGTTCCCGGTGCCAACCCATAGCCGGTGGCTGCTATCCTCAAAAATGCTGGTTATTCTGTCGGAAGATATGGTTCTGTCGTCGTTTTCATCATATTTAAAACTGGTAAAACTTTTGGTTTTAGGATTAAAAAGATTTAGGCCAGACGCGGTACCTATCCATATATTTTTTTTATCATCTACATAAATAACCCTCGCGTGATCGTCGCTCAGGCTTTGTGGATCATCCTTGTTGTACTTGTAGTGAACAAATTTGTTTTGGCTGATGATATACTCATCAACACCATCCTTTAAAGTAGCTATCCATAAATTGCCATCCTTATCCAGGGCAACATTTACAGTGAAATTGTTTGAAAGGCTGTTTGGTAGTTTGTCGTTGTGCAGATAACGGTAAAAGCGGTTCTTTTGGCGATCGTATTTATTAATACCGCCGCTGGTGGCTATCCAGATATCGCCATTTTTATCCTCAACAATATGGTTTACAGAATTGTTGCTGATGCTGGTATTATCATTGATATTGTTTCTGAAAATCTTAAACTTAGTGCCATCGTAGCGGTTTAAACCGTCGCGCGTACCTACCCATATAAAGCCGCGGCTACCCTGGATMATGGAATTGACGTTAAGTTCTGAAAGGTTCTCCTTGCTGCCGATGTGCTGAAAATGAATAGGCTGATCCTGGGCAATTGCTAATAATGATATAGCTTGAAAAAATAAAACCAGGTAAAACTTATATCCACTCATTGATATCAGGATGTTTATTAAATGGGGTATATTGTGTATGCAACTTTGACGTTGGAAATTAAGTAATTATTTGGTATTGCCGGTCAAATATATTTAAAMGGGGATAGATAAATTTAGTTATGCTTTAGCGAAGGTTAAATTAATAAAATACCTTGTAATTTTACACTATGTTTCCCGGAAACGAACTCAAAATCCCATGCTCTTTTAACACTTTGGCTACTTAAGGTGAAAAGATGTAAAACATATTTATTTACTTTGCATATGCCGCAACAAGTAAATAACCCGCTTCATGGAAAAACTTTAGAAACGATACTGAACGAACTGGTTGCCCGTTTTGGTTGGGCCGAACTTGGTTACCAGATAAGGATCAATTGCTTCCTGGATGATCCCAGCATATCATCAAGCCTTAAATTTTTGCGCAAAACACCCTGGGCCCGCAAAAAAGTTGAAGACATGTATATACACTACTTTACCAAAAAAAATTAGTGCTTGCGCTTGTTGTTCATTTTAGCCTTTTGGCCCGAACTAAAGTTGTAAGTTTTTGAGTTAGCCGCTTTTTTCTCGTGAAAGGCCGCGCCTGCTATAGGAGTATCGGGGTTCGACTTAGGCGCTTTCTCTTCCTTTTTAACTTTTATATCTTTTTCAATTATTAATTCTTCGGGCACCTCTGCAAGGGATATTTTTTTACCAATGGCCTGTTCAATCTTTTTAACCTGGCTAAGTTCAAGATCGGTAGCAAAGGTTAGCGCCATGGTTTCGTTTTCACTACCCGGTAAATGGTCAGTTATGCGCTCAATGAAGATCTCTTTTTCTGCCGGCAGGTCAAAATGGATCAGGAAGGGGATATCTGTAAGGTTAATGGTTTCTTCATTTTCATTAGCTACCAACAGTACCCTTGAACCTTCGTCGGCCTTAAAGTCTTCAATGCTTTTAAAACCCGGGCTATCAAAAAATTGTGGGTTTAAATAGGCAACGGCACTACGTAGACGGGTTTGGAGGCTTTTATAAACTTTATCTGCTGTGGCACGGGTATTTACAAACACAACGGTTTTGGTAAATAACTCCTCATCGTACATAAACAAATTAAGCAGGTTTAGTTTGGTGCCAAAGTTTGGTACGTTATATAATAACTGCGGGTGTGTTTCTAACGGTTTTTCTGCCAATGCTTCAACTTCGATGATGGCAGGCTCATGCATAAAAGGCGCCAACATTTTTTCCAGTTTGCTGTGCATTACCTCGGTAAATACCAGTTTCTGGCTTTTGCCAATGCTGTTAGCCAGTTCAATTACAGGTAATTGCATGCCTTTTTTAATCATCTCGTCGGCATCATCAACTACAAAAAGAACAACCTTATTAAGGTTAAGGGCAAGTTTGAGGTAAATGGCTCTTGCCCTGTCGGGAGTGGCAACAACAATATCGGCGCCATCGGCCAACGCATCCATTTGCGCTTCTATGCCCGGCGCTACATAC
>NZ_JBFUKF010000179.1:0-10731 GCF_056400985.1 Mucilaginibacter sp. P4_G9
CTTCGTACCTTATAATGACGTGTTTGTAAGTCGCTGATTTTCAATATACGTTTAAATACACTTCTCGTTGTGAGATGCAGTGATTGTTAAAAAAGGGCTGTCATGCTGAGCCTGTCGAAGCATAGCGGGTGAAGGCCTCTGCGCGCGACCCTTCGACAGGCTCAGGGTGACAGGGCCAATTACTCGCATAAGTAAACACGTCATCCCCATTTTTTTTCCAGGATCATCCTGGTGGATACTCGTAATGACGGTCTGTTTTTTTATTTTTAGACAGCCTCGTAAATTGAGGCTAAAATTTGCCGGATTTGTGAGATAGGCGGATGATAAGTTTCCAATTAATCCGGCTCTATATATCMCGATATAAATTGATTTTTCTTCAAAAAAGTGTATTTATAGTGAAKACAGGAACACTATATAGAAATTAACTAACAAAGAAAAAAGAAGTAAATCACTTTGCGTYTTAGCGTCTTTGCGC
Source organism: Mucilaginibacter sp. P4_G9 (assembly GCF_056400985.1). Lineage (NCBI taxonomy): Bacteria > Pseudomonadati > Bacteroidota > Sphingobacteriia > Sphingobacteriales > Sphingobacteriaceae > Mucilaginibacter > Mucilaginibacter sp. P4_G9. The sequence goes on from NZ_JBFUKF010000179.1 coordinate 476, forward strand.
GAGATAAATTCAGATATCGAACTACAGTCCGTCAGCTTKATTTTAATCACAAGTTAATATTTGGGTTTATWATGTTGATTATCAGTGGCATAAGTGTTCCGGTCTTTGTTAGTTTTAAAAAAGCTTAAGTTGTTGATAATCAGCCACAATGCGTTCCAAAGCGTTCGGGGTGTTCCACTGCACTCAAATGGAACACTTAATAAATCAAATTTAAACAGCTTCTTAGCACCAACAGAATACATTTGTATAGTATTTAAAGGATTTACTCACAAATCGGTATAGCTATTTCAGGACGGGTCAAGTTATGAATCTATAAAAGCAGCGATTGTTAATCCGATAAAGAGCTTGAGAGCTGAATGATTGGTAAAACGTAATATAATCCAGCTTTTTCATTACATAATCTATACTTACGTCGGCTGTTAATAATAAGTTTGTTTAACCAGTAAACTAATAAAAGACATTACAATCCATTGATTTAAATTGCCCGCGTATTGTTTGCTACGCTTAAATTGGTCACATCAGGTTACTTCCACAGAAAAGCATACGTATAAAGATGAAAATAAATGTTAAAAGGCTAAAATTCACCAGGATAGTTTTGCTGCTGGCATTTGCTACGCATGTTGTAATGGCATTCGGGCAAAATCCTCAAAAATTGCCGCTCAGTGGGCCCTGGAGGTTTTTAATTGATCCGGCAGATGTTGGGTTACAGAAGGGGTATGCTAAAGAGATGCCGCACGAAGCCAAAATTGTTTTTATACCCCACACCTGGAATGTTCAAACTGGGCTTGAGAATTATGCTGGTAAGGCATGGTATTTTAAGAGTTTTCAGGTTCCGGCAAAATGGCACGGAAAAGCGGTTTTTATCAAATTCGAGGCAGTGTATCATGATGCGGTGCTTTTCGTTAATGGCAGGCGTGTTGGCGAACATCTCAATTCAGGGTATACTCCATTTTCGTTCGATATTTCGAAATTCCTGGAATATGGGAAACTCAATAAGCTTGTAGTTTCTTGTGACAATAGTTTTTCTGCTACAAACTTGCCATTTCAAAAGGCCTTCGATTGGGCAAACGATGGAGGAATTATCAGGGAAGTGTCGCTTTATATATGTGATAGGCCATCAATAAAGTACGTTCATATCACCCCTGATTTGAATCTGAAAGATAGCAGTGCTGTTGCACTGATAAAAATAAAGCTGAATGAGTCTGAGGTCACCTCTGCAGACTTTAGTGCTTTATTGAAGGAAAAAAAGACCGGAAAACTTATTCTTACACAAAGGATAACTGCAAAGCAGATTGGTGATAGCTATGAGTTGTCGTTTCATTTAAATAAGGTGATCCCCTGGCACTTTGACAACCCGTTTCTTTATGAATTGCAGATTATGGTTCGCAATAAAAACGGGGTTTCTGATGTCAGGGTAGAGAAGTTCGGTTTCAGGAAAATAGTGATAAACGGCGACAAGCTGACTTTAAACGGCGAGGAGGTGCGCTTGCCTGGTATTGAATATATGCCAGGAAGTCATACATCATACGGATCTGCCGAGCCCCGAATGATTATGGACAGTGTGGTGAGGATGATGAAACAACTGAACGTTGTGGTCACTCGTTTTCACTGGCAGCAGGATCAACATATGCTTGACCTTATGGACGAATATGGGATCCTGGTGCAGGAAGAAATTCCATGGTGGCAAAAGCCTGCGCAATTGACACCTGAAGTAATGATAACTGCAAAACAGCAACTGTCGGAGATGACAGAAGCGCATTATAACCATCCAAGTATTTTTGCTTGGGCATTAAATAACGAAGTTCCATCCACGCAGAAAGATAACGATCAGTTAAAAGGTTTTGCCCGGACTTTGGACTCCACGCGATTGATTAATGTCGTTGGAAATAAAATGGATGCTAAACTTGAAAATGATCCCGGACTTATGGGAGATTTACCATCATGGAACGATTATGTAGGAACCTGGAATGGTAACCAACGGGATTTACTACCAAAAAAATTTGATGATATAGCTATGGCTTTGAAAGGCCGGCCGTTGATGATCAGTGAGGCCGGACTTTGTGAACCCGCTTTTTCCGGGGGCGATGCCAGAAGGTTAGATGATATGGCTTACCACATGCAGGAATGGCGTCGCAGGCCGTTCATTGCAGGCTTCATTTATTTTTGTCTCAACGATTATCGAACCCAAATGGGTGAAGAAGGAAGGGGTAAATTTCAAATACGCCGTCATGGATTAACGGATATTTATCTGCGGCCTAAACCTTCATTTTATACGTTTGGGCAGTTATGCTCTCCGGTTGAAATTACCAAAGTCACCAGGTTGAACAAATTCGACATTTCCATTGAAATCCAGGTAAAAAACTCCATCCCGTCATATACAATCAATGGCTATACACTTGAATACCGCGACTCGAGCGGACAGTTTCATCAGATAATTATTGACAAACTGAAACCTGGTCAAAAAAAACAATTTATCGTTCAAAATATCAATGAGCGATATGCTTTTTCCGTAAAAAGACCAGGGGGAGCTATTGCAGCGAGCTACTGATAAAATTAGAAAGTAAATCTAAAATTTGAATGTTATTTATAAAGGTAACCGGGATGGCGGGATAAGCATCCCGGTTTTTCTTTTTGCAGAAAAATTATTCCCGCTCATCCCCAAATCTCCGCGCTCCTGTATTTTCTCTTTATATTACCAAATAGATTTTGTTGGTTTGTTTTGTTAACCAGGCAAATCAATAACCTTGAAACAGGAAAAAAAAATATCGCTTTACTGGCAATGTCAAATATTTGGCTGGTCGCTGGCCGGGCTGTTCTGGGCGTTTTCTGCCTGGATGCAGGTTCAGGATAGTCCGTTTCCCGGGGGCTTTAGTTATCGGCTGGCGCTGCTTCATTTTGTATTTGATATTGCTATTGGCATAGCCGTTACCCATACCTATTACCTATTTGCTCATAAGCTTAATTGGATCCGGTTAAAGTTAAAAAGTATGCCTGTAAGGCTTATTCCTGCTGTGTTGGTTATGGGACTGGTATATATGCTGCTGGTGATGATTAAATTGTATGTGCTCCGCTATTATTTTAGCTACAATTTTAGTTCGACGTTTGGCGGGTTTTTAAGGCAGAATTACCTCATCGTTTCGGCAACCGGTATCAGGCTGATGGCAATCTGGGTGTTGGCTTTTCATCTTTATCACTATGCCGTAATGGAGATAGACACGGCAAAAGAATATTCACGCCTCCAGGTAGTGGCGCGCGAAGCACAATTGCAGCAGTTAGCGGCCCAGCTTAACCCGCATTTCTTTTTTAACTCGCTCAACAGTGTTAAGGCGCTCATCAGTATCAATCCCGTAAAAGCCCGCAGAGCGATCGACCTGCTGTCAGATTTATTACGAAACTCGCTGTATGGGCGCAATACCGGACTTATCTCTTTACATGATGAGATGAGTTTGGTGAACGATTACCTTGAACTGGAAAAGATCCGCTTTGAAGACCGTTTGCAATTCACAATTACTATTGGCGAAGTACCGGATACTTGTTTAATACTCCCCTTAAGTATTCAAACTTTGGTGGAGAATGCCATTAAGCACGGCATCGCACAGCAAAAAGATGGCGGCCAGATTATTATTGCCATTAAAAAGCAGGAGGATTGTATAAACATAAGCGTAGGGAGTCCCGGCAGAATAAACAATGCGACGGGAACCAATGGACTTGGTTTAAAAAACCTTGAGGAACGGCTATTGCTTCAATACCCAAACAAAGGATCGCTCAGTTTAACAGAATTACCGGGTGATAAAGTTTTAGCAACCATCATAACCCCCATATCATGAAAAAGATAAGCGTGATTATAGTGGATGATGAGCGCCTGGCGCGGGATGAAATTAAACGGATGCTGATGGATTACCCTGATGTAGCCGTTTTGGGCGAAGCCGGGAATGCTGACGAAGCAAAGCACCTTATAGAAAAGTATAGCCCTCAGCTGATATTCCTGGATGTGCAAATGCCCGGAAGATCTGGCTTCGACCTGCTGGAAATGCTTTCGGATGTGCCGGAAGTTATTTTCACTACTGCCTTTGATCAATACGCGGTTAAAGCCTTTGAGGCAAATGCGCTTGATTATCTTGTAAAACCAATCCGCGATGAGCGTTTTGCAAAGGCCATGCAAAAGATGAAGGATAAGCTGAGTGCGTCGTCGGCAAATCAGCAGATCTTTATTAAGGATGGCAACAAGTGTTACTTTGTTAATCCGGCGGATATTTACCTTATCGAATCGATGGATAATTACGCGGTATTGCATTTTGGTAATAACAAAGCCTTCCTGAAACGCTCGCTCAACCAACTGGAAGAAAAGCTGGATGCGGCGGTGTTCTTCCGGATAAACCGTGCACAAATGGTAAATAAGACCTTTATTGGTCAAATTCATCATTTAGCTGGCGGTAAATTGAATATCAGTTTAAAAACAGGCCAGTTGCTGGAGGTATCCGACAGGCAATCGGTAAAATTTAAAACCTTAAACGGACTTTAAAAAGCTGAAAGCACAAGGCTGAAAGCAGAAAGCATAAGGCGGAAAACTTTGTACGTACATAAATTAAATAAATAATCAACATAAGAATGCCGGGCGGCATGAAAGCAAATTCATAAGCTTTCTGCTTTAAGCCTTCGGCTTTTAGCTAAAAAAAACATTATGAAAAAAATATTCCTGTTACTGGCTTTTATAAGCCGGGGGGTAACTCTTTTTGCCCAAAATGTACCGCAAACTGATGCAGAACGGTATATCATTAATGATAGTGTGTTCATTAAAACGCGACAGGGAAATACGCTCTCCGCGGTGGTTGTCCGCAAGCGTGATGTGGCCGGTCCGCAGCCTGCTGCTTTGTTTGTGTTTATTTATTCGGATGTTAAAAGGAGCCTGGCCGAAGCCAAATATGCTGCCGATCATGGTTATGTGGGCGTAGTGGCCGACGTGCGTGGTAAGCGCCTTAGCCCCGAAGAAGTGGTACCCTATGAGCATGATGCCGAAGATGTTTACGAGGTGATAGACTGGGTAAGCAAACAGCCCTGGAGCAATGGAAAAGTGGGGATGTATGGCGGCAGTTATTCGGGCTTTGTGCAGTGGGCCGGTTTAAAGTACAGGGTTCACCCTGCGCTTAAAACTATTGTACCCTATGTTTCGGCTATACCTGGGATGGGCCTCCCGATGGAAAATAATGTGTTCCTGAACGCCAATTACGGCTGGGCATTTTACGTAACCAATAACAAATATTTGGATACAGCTACCTATAACAATCAGCAGCGCTGGCGGGATTTAAATGACAACTGGTATAAAAGCGGTGCATCATACCGTAAGATTGATAGTGTTGACCATGCCCCCAATAAATGGCTGCAACGCTGGCTGCAGCACCCTGGTTTTGATAAATATTGGCAATCTATGATCCCGTATGGAAAAGAATATGCTAAGATCAATATCCCGGTGCTGGCTTTTGATGGTTATTATGATGATGGGCAAACATCGGGCCTGTACTACCTGCGGCAGCTGGCTAAATATAACCCTAATGCCGATTATTATTTGGTGTTGGGCCCGTATGATCATTTTGGCGCGCAAAGGGGCGGGGTAGCCAACCTGCGTGATTATAAGGTTGATCCGGTAGCGCTTATTAATACAAAAGAGATCACTTTTCAATGGTTTGATTACATCATGAAACACGGAAAAAAGCCGGCAATATTAAAAGATCGCATTAATTACGAGGTTATGGGTGCCAATCGCTGGGATCATGCGCCATCGCTTGAAAAAATGCACCATAGCATGCTGAAATTATACTTTAGCAATATTAAAAAGGATGATCAGTTTAAACTTTCGGCACCAAAACCTGCCGGCCCGGCATACCTTGAACAGGAAGTTGATTTTGCCGATCGTACCACCATGAACAGTTTTGCCTATCCGTATCCCATTATCCAGAAGGATATTTACAGCAACGGCTTTACTTTCATGAGCGATAGTTTAAAGCAACCGCTCATTGTTAACGGGGCATTCATAGGTCAGCTCACTGCTGCGATTAACAAAAAGGATTTTGATTACAGCGTGGTGCTTTATGAAGTTATGCCCAACGGCGAATATTTTGAGCTCAGCTATTTTGTGGGCCGTGCCAGTTATGCGTGGGAGATCAACCATCGCAGGTTATTGCAGCCCGGGAAGATAACAGTCATTCCGTTTTCAAATACCAAGGTGGTAAGCAGGCAATTGAGCCGGGGTAGCCGCCTGCTGGTAGTCATCAACGTAAATAAAAATCGCTTTTGCCAGGTAAATTATGGTACCGGGAAGGATGTAAGTACTGAAAGCATTGCTGATGCCAAAACACCTTTAAAAGTGAAGTGGTATAATGGCAGTTATATTGAGGTGCCGGTATCCAAATGATCGGAGTGGGAAAATAGCTGTCTTTTATAATATCATCAAACAACCATTGCCCACGCGTGTTCATGTATATACCTACTTAACACAACGTATATATGGATATGGACAATTCAATATTAAAAAGCATCGCGCAACGATTAATGGCAGATAATAAAGGTCTGCTGGCGATGGACGAAAGCACACCCACCTGCAATAAACGCTTTTCGGAATTAGGAATACCCCAAACCGAAGAATACCGGCGTAAATATCGCGATCTTATAGTTAACACTCCCGGTTTGGGCGAGTACATTAGCGGGGCAATCCTATTTGATGAAACCATTAAGCAAAGCACCACTGATGGTACCCTGTTTATTGATATTTTAAAACGGAATGGAATAATTCCGGGTATAAAGGTAGATGAGGGGACTATACCAATGGCGGGTTTTCCCGGAGAAAAAATAGCCGAGGGCCTGGATGGCCTGAACGGGCGGTTAAAAGCTTATTACGATATGGGAGCCCGTTTTGCTAAATGGCGGGCAGTTATCACCATAGGGAATGACATCCCTTCTTCGGCATGTATAAAGGCCAACGCCTATACGCTGGCACGTTATGCTATTCTTAGCCAGGAAACCGGTTTGGTGCCCATTGTTGAGCCGGAGGTAGTGATGGATGGCAACCATTCATTAGCGCAATGTGCTGCTGTAACAACCGAAGTGCTGCATGCCGTTTTTAATGCGTTGTACCAGCAGCGGGTTGATCTGGAAGGCATAATCCTGAAACCAAACATGATACTGCCCGGTGAAGATAGCCCAGAAAAACCAACTGTAGATGACGTTGCCGAAGCTACCATGAAATGTTTTTTAAGAACCGTACCTGCCACTGTGCCTGGCATTGCTTTTTTGTCTGGCGGTCAGTCGGCCCAATTAGCTTCAGAGCGGTTGAACAGGATGCACACCCATTTTGGTGAGATTATGCCCTGGGTGCTTACCTTTTCATTTTCAAGAGCGATACAGCAACCCGCGCTGGAGTTGTGGCGGGGAAAGGATGAAAATATTGCGGTAGCCCAACAGGCCTTGCTCCATCGGGCAGCTTGTAACAGCGCCGCTACAATGGGTGAATACACTGTAGAAATGGAAACACCCGGTCAATCCTAAACCGCCCTCATTTTGTTGCCTTTCGGCTCATGGGTAACCTCGGCAAGGCCTAAGGCTTCCATAAGAGGAGGTATGTACATGCCGAAACGCCCGCGCAGGCCCTTTTTTAACCCATACCAGCCGCCAACCGGGTTTGATTCTGAACGGCCCCATGCTTCCACTGTGCCTTCTCTGGTTGGCTTTTGCTCATCGGCGCTGCCAAGTTCCATCCAGTCGCCGTGAGCTTTTAACATCGCATGCAAATCGGCGAGGCAGCGGTAATCATAATGCAAAACTGTTTTGCCAACGGTGCATACCAAAATTTCTTTGCCATCTTTTACATCGGCATGCATGGTATATTCTGATGATAAAGGTGGTGTTTTTAAAGTCAACGGGTTTTCTTTAGTACCTATCTTATCTTTCATTTTTTTATTGTTTAAGGTTTTTTACCGGGTTAACTCAGCAACCTGATGCTATAAATATACTTAAGTTAAATAACAGACAGATCTTTTAAGCGTAAAGGAATTTATTAAGAAGCTGTTTAAAAATAAAAAAACAGGCCGTCATTGCGAGGTACGAAGCAATCCCCGACTATGCAGATCGGATTTGCAAAGCTACTCTGTAAGGTGGGGATTGCTTCGTACCTCGCAATGACGCGTGGATATTGGTTTCATTGGAGGTGTAAAAACATTAATAAATCAAATTTAAACAGCTTCTAAGAGAACCGGGGTGTTGTCCGATTTTTAAGCTATTGTTAAGAATGGTTCTAAATAAAACATATCACTTGTAATAAACATTATTAGCTATACGTTTTGTATTTTTGCATTTCTATTAATTTTATATAAACCGCAAATGAAAAAAAGTTCAATTTTTGGCCTTATTGTTATAGCTATCGCTATAGCGGTTATCATTAGTGTATACTCCAACTCAAGTACTTATGGTTCTTTTGGTGATGCCTCAAAAACCAACAGCGAATTACATATTGTAGGGCACCTTAATAAATCAAAAGAGTTGTTTTATGATGCCACTAAGGATGCCAATTACTTTTCGTTTTACATGAAGGATAATAAGGGCGAGGAACGTAAGGTAATTTTTACAGGTACCAAGCCAGAGGATTTTGAACGGAGCGAACAACTGGTGCTTACCGGCGCTATGGTTGGCAACGAGTTTCATGCATCCAAGATCCTGATGAAATGCCCATCAAAATACACCCAGGATAAAATAGAAGTTACAGAAGTTAAGGCCAAACAGGCCAGTATATAAAACCATTTTGATGGATACAGTTTTTAAAGGTGAACACCTTTTACCGGGCCAGATAGGTCAGTTTTTTATCGTTCTTTCTTTCGGAGCCGCTCTTTTATCTTGTATCAGTTATTACTTTGCCACTACCGAAGACGCAGGGAAACAGGATAGTATTTGGCAAAAACTTGGCCGTATAGGCTTTTTTGTTAATACAGCCGCTATATTGGGTATAGGCACCTGCCTGTTTTACCTTATTTACAAACATTATTTCGAATACCATTACGCCTGGGCTTATACCTCGCGTTCATTGCCTATTTATTACATCATATCAGCCTTTTGGAACGGACAGGAGGGGGGCTTTTTGCTATGGTTGTTCTGGCAGTCAGTTTTAGGTATTGTACTCATCTTCAGGGCCAAATCATGGGAACGCCCGGTGATGACGGTTGTGGCGCTATCACAGGTAATGCTGGCTACCATGGTTTTAGGTGTTGAAGTATTGGGCCAGCGAATAGGCAGTTCGCCATTCCTGTTGTTAAGGCAATCAATGGAGGCGCCCATCTTCTCGAACCCCAATTACCTTGAGTTTATAAAAGACGGGCAGGGCATGGTGCCGTCACTGCAAAATTACTGGATGATCATTCACCCGCCAACACTGTTCCTGGGCTTTGCATCAATGGTGGTGCCTTTTGCTTACGCGATTGCAGGGCTTTGGCAAAAAAAATATAAAGATTGGGTACAACCAGCTATACCTTATGCGCTGTTTGCCTGTATGATACTGGGTACAGGTGTTGTAATGGGCTCGTTCTGGGCTTATGAATCACTTAATTTTGGTGGTTTCTGGGCATGGGACCCGGTAGAGAATGCTTCTATTTTTCCATGGATAACGCTGGTAGCAGCAGTTCACGTGCTTGTTGTTTATAAAAACTCAGGTCATTCGTACTTTACTGCCACGTTTTTGGTGTTGATAAGCTTTGTGCTGGTATGGTACTCATCATTCCTTAACCGCAGCGGTATTTTGGGCGATACGTCTGTACACTCTTTTACCGACCTGGGCATGTTTTGGCAGCTGGTTATAGGCATTATGTTGTTCCTGATACTATCGGTAGTACTGCTGGTACGCAGATGGAAGGAATTGCCTATCACCAAAAAGGACGAAGAAACCTACAGCCGCGAATTCTGGATGTTTGTGGGCGCTGTATTTTTGAGCCTTTCGTGCTTTCACTTACTGGTAGTAACCTCTGTACCGGTTTGGAACGCTATGTTTAAAACCAAAATAGCCCCGCCATCAGATATTGTTAAGCATTATAATGTTATCCAATCGTCGTTTGTACTGGTAATAACTTTACTAACCGGCTTTACCCAGTTTTTAAAATATAAAAAGACTGATGTTACCAGGTTTTTTATCACAACAGGCATTTACCTGTTGTTTGCAGCTTTGGTAACAGCGCTTATTGTTTATGCTACAGGCGTATACAAACTTAATATAGTGTTTGTGC
>NZ_JBFUKF010000180.1:0-11447 GCF_056400985.1 Mucilaginibacter sp. P4_G9
GCATTGTGCAACTCAATCATAAATGAGTTCGGATTTTGTAATCTGAGGCCACATTTTAACCCATCCATGGGAACAGCATGGGAAAGATCATTTGAAAAAGCCTTCACATAAAATCCGGAGGCTTTTGTTTATTTTTTTTACATTTAAAATTAATTGAAATACTGGTAAACTTATAGTGGAAAGCATTAACGGCATTATAGATATTGAAAAAATAATTAGCGGAATGGTGCGAATTCCCTTAGGGGAAATTACCTTAAGAGATGATCGTATAAAACATAGCTGGAAAGTAGAAATACAACCGTTTTTATTAGCTAAATATACTGTAACACAGGCTCTTTATTATGACATTGCAAAAGAAAACCCCAGTGTATTTAATGGGGATGAGAACCCTGTTGAAAATGTTTCATGGAAAGATGCCGTATTGTTTTGTAATAAGCTTTCTATCAAAACAGGTCTTGAACCTTTTTATATTTTAGAGCCATCGGGCAATATCGTATATAATTTAAATACTGAAGGCTATAGACTTCCTTCTGAAGCGGAATGGGAATATGCCTGTAAGGCCGGGACAGATGGGATAAGGTACGGCGAGATTGATGACATTGCCTGGTACAAAAAAAATTCGGGACAAACAACGCATAAGGTTGGAATGAAAACACCAAATCCCTGGGGATTATATGACATGCTGGGTAATGTTTGGGAGTGGTGTTCTGACGTGTATGATGAAACAGTTTATGGCTCTTATCGCATTTTTCGAGGAGGTGGCTGGTGCGATGAAGAAAGGGGCTGTTTGTCAACAAATCGCAGGCGAAGTCATCCAACAAGTTTTAAAATTGACGATTTGGGTTTCCGTATTGCACAATCCATCATTGAGTAACCGCCGCACAATACAAATCAGCCATAAAAGAGTTCGGAGTTTGTAATCTGAGGCCACATTTTAACCCATCCATGGGAACAGCATGGAAAAGATTATTGGAAAGTCTTTAGATGGAAGTCTGAAGGGTTCTATCTTTACGTGGTTATGCGACGGTGTATGCTCAAACTCAATTCGAAATGAATTTTATTTTAACCGGGGCCATTATTATTAATGTTGCTATTTGGCTTATCATAGCAAGTAAGAAAAAATCAAAATTTGGAATAAATTTAAAAAGAGTTTATTGCCCGGTCTGTAATAAAAAACAGCCAATAATAAGAATACCTGGAAACAGAAATCAATTCTTGTTTGGGGGAACTACTTGTCCTAAGTGTCATGTAAACCTCGACAAGTATGGAAATGTCATCCAATAACAGATGCTAATAACCTGGGATAGAAATAACACGAATAGAAAAACCGTTATGAGGTAAATTTAAGAGAGCACTCTTCTCCTCTCAAAGGTCAACCTATGCGGCGGCGGCACCTATTCTTCTAAACCTGTCGCGCAATCCAATCAGCCATAAAAGAGTTCCCGTTTTGTTTCTAAGTGAATGGTTAAAGCTATAAGACCAAAATCTTTAACGCTTACGTTCACAGCTGTTAAGTAAGCTGGCCGGGACTCCTTAGTCCCGGCCGTTAATTAGAGAAATTTAGATGGTTACCGGGTAACTTTTTAATTTATTACGATCTATTGCGAAGCTGATTTTATCGATGTATGAAAACAGAAGAATGATAAGGGCAGGCATAGCGGGTAAAATTAGGCGGGGGTATTCGGAATATCCAGCGATAATAGCTACTGCTACCTGTGCAAAAATCAGTAGCCACAATAACAGGCCAAACCAGGGTATTTGTTTTTTTTTGAGCCATCCGGTAATAATCATCACCAAAGTAACCACGATAAAAATATAGAGGATATTAAACGTCACGCAAAATAACATGTACTCGATATTATTCATCCGAAAGGCCAGAAAACAGAGCTTATGATCGGCGTAATTGGTGAATATATTGAGTGTTTGTAAATCGATTAGTTTGCCACCGATAGCCAAAGCAAAAGCAACCGGCTGATTTTTAATACACGACATGATGAAGTGATGGATCCTATCGGGTTCAAATTTCAGCATCACATTCTCGCCCTTACTGGGCTTCCCGGTGTTTTTTTGCTGCAGATCAAGATTAGCTTTTATTGCTGCGGTAATTTCGGGGTCGTTACCATATTGATAAATATTAGCGATGACGATGACCGCCATTTCGTTATTATTACTTACCACGGAAATACCGTTAAAATTGTGATTCTTTTTGTTTAGATGAGAATAACCCATTATTAACAATATAACAACTACCGAGGCAGTTAGCCCGGAAAGGCACATTTTCCAGTCTTTGCGGAAGAAAAGCAACCTCGAAATCCAAAACACAACAATCAACGGCAATAAATAAACAAATGATGGCCGCAACATGATGCAAACAAAAGCAAACAAGGTGAGCGCCCATGCCTTGCCACTGCCCGGCCGTTGCAGGTATTTAACCCCCACATAGATAACCAGCAGGCTACAGCTGATGGAGAGCGATTCGGTGAGCACCATCTTATCAAAATTGATGACGGGTAGTAGTACCCCATATAATAATGTTGCAGAAAATACTACGCCGCTTTGCTTGAAACAAATCTTCACCACATTATAAAACAAAATGATTGCGAGAAATGAAATAATGATTTGTGCAACAACCACATGATCCATCAAATTTTGCTCACCAAACAGCTTCACCAATTTGATAAAGTACGGGTACACCGGCGTACGCAGACCATCGGTTTCGCCTTTTAAAATATTGGCGGGGTAGTTAATATAAGTTGCTGTATCAACCGCACGGGTGGTTAATAAAACCGAATAATAAATTGCCCGCACAACACCACTGACAAGTAAAATCCAAAACAATGGGGCAGTAATAATTTTTACCAGGGTATTATTCCACTTTCCCTTTTGGGCAAAAGCGTTCAGCTTTAAATGCAGATCGGTTTTTAGGCTCATTCTTTTACTAATGGGTGACTTTAGTTGTATTCGTAACCGCAGGGCAAAAGGTTGCTTTGAAGTTCAGGAAGACACCAGTAATAACCATAATTAATTATTAGCCTTTTTGCATCAGTGGGGAACTATAGAGGGGTGATTCGGTCGTTTATCAAATACTCTTTTATTCTTATATCAAATTAAATCGCCGTATTTTAGATAACCCAATTTTTACCTGCCTCCCGGTAGCATTCCCTGGCAGGCAAACCAATTTATTAAAACCGACAATTAATAAGATAAAAAAATGGAACAACAAACTAACCAGCCATCACCCGAAAACATTATGAAAATTGGCACAGGCTTTTGGGCCTCAAAAATTCTTTTAACTGCAGTAAGTTTTCAATTATTCACCACCCTTGCCGAAAAGAAAACGATGAAGGCCAAAGATGTAAAGGACATGTTGGGGCTTAAATGTACAGACAGGAATGTTTATGATTTTTTAGATGCTTTAACCGTGTTTGGTTTTTTAAAGCGTGAAGGTATTTTGGATACCGCTATTTATTCAAATACTGTGGACACAGATACATTTTTAGATAAAAACAAGCCATCATATATTGGAGGGATCCTTGAAATGATGAACAATCGTTTATATACGTTTTGGGGTAACCTGGGCGAGGGGCTGCTTACCGGGCTGCCACAAAACGAAGCAAAAAGAAGCGAAGATTTTTTCGGTTTGATATACAAGGACCCCGAAAAATTAAAAGAATTTACCAATGCAATGACCGGTATCCAAATGGGTAATTTTATGGCCTTTGCTCAAAAATATGATTTTACAAAATATAAAACGCTGATTGATGTAGGCGGTTCGGCCGGGTTGCTTTCACTTATGGTTGCAAAACATAACCCCCATATGCATTGTACAAGTTTTGACCTGCCACCGATTGAGCCTATTGCAAACGCTACCATACAGCAATTTGGCTTATCAGATCGTGTAAAAACCGCAAGCGGCGACTTCTTCACTATGCCAATACCCAATGCAGACATTGTTGTAATGGGAAATATCCTGCATGATTGGGACGAAGAAAATAAAATATCATTAATGAGAAAAGCTTATGACGCACTCCCCGTGGGCGGGGCATTTGTGGCTATCGAAGGCATAATAGATGATGAAAGAAAGCAAAACGCTTTTGGTATGATGATGAGCTTGAATATGCTTATTGAAACAGGAACAGGATTTGATTATACATTTGCCGACTTTAACAGGTGGGCAAATATTGTCGGGTTTAAATCAACCTCAATCATTCCGTTAGCAGGGCCATCAAGCGCGGCAATAGCATACAAATAAAACCGCGTTAACATTGCCACCCTTGGCACAATTCGTGACCTGTGGCTTATACAGTCCCCGCGGGTTCTCTCGGAGAGGAACCTGCGGTTGTACAAGGCCGTCGTGGTTCCCCAAAGCTGCGTTTGTGTAAGATGATCGCGAGTATTGTCCACTCAAGCCCAAATCGCTCCTGCAACTATAAAAGTCCGCTTTGATGTTTTTATATTAGCCCAATAATCATACTTCATATAATACCTTAGCCCAATCACACCTACAAACCCAAACCATGCCGGATATAAACGACAAGCTAACCACCCTCTACGAAATTTTGATTGATAACTCAGAGACGTTTGAGCAAGAGATAATTGACCTGATTAGCGAACCAAACAAAATAAACAGCTTCAATAGTTTTGCATCTTTAATGGTCCTCCTGAAAAACGCCAGGTTTATTGAACCACTGCTGCTACAAATTAGCCGTGCCGAAAAAGGTGACGTTTGGTTATGCGAATTTTTGTATGCCGCGAGTGGATTATTAGGAGAACTTCCGGAAGACGAGGACTTTGACACGCCAAAGAACTTAGTTTCCAAATTGGGCTCATGGATTATTAATTACACGGGCGAACTTGCCTGGATGGCTGCGAGTTTGTTAAAATTCAGCCCGGGCAAATCAGCAGAAAAAATCCAGCTCCAAAAACTGGAAGAACGAGGAGATTTCTTTTTAACTTATGTTGAGTGTATTTCGGGGCTTTTACGTTACCATAAAAGCAAGTACCTCCCATTGGTAAAACAAATTGCGGCAGATGAAACAAGAGACATTAAACTGCGGGAGTTTTGTCAGGATCTTATCGAAAACTGAACAGTAATGGTTGTATAACTAAATAGTTGCCATCTCTTTGTTACGGCAAGTACTTCCCGCTTAGCCCGATAGTTATCTCGGTGCTGTAAAATTAAAACCCACATTTACTCTCGTTTATTCATTCCGGCCCAATGACGATTACACAGAGGGGTACCAGCACTAACGCTCTGATATTAACTGCTCAAACTTTGGTACCGGATAACTGTTATTGAAGCAATAATATTTATTTATACCATGCCATCAAATTTGCTTATTAACTGCCAACGGTTACTTAAAGAACAACACCTTACTATTGCCTTTGCAGAAAGCGCCACTGCCGGACGCCTTTCTGCTGAATTTTCTCTGATCCCGGAGTGCGGTGATATATTAAAGGGCGGTATTGTTTGTTACGACGCCTGTATCAAGCAGGATGTTTTAGGAGTGCCTGCAGAACTGGTAGAGAAATACACACCGGAATCGGCAGAAATAACCAAAGAACTTGCCGTACGGTTGGGAAATTTGATGAAGGCGGATATACAGGTAGCCGTTACCGGGCTAACCATGCCCGGCGGCAGCGAAACACTTGAAAAACCCGTAGGCACAATGTTTATTCACGTTTGGATTAAAGGGAAACACCTGGCCACCAGGGACGTTTATAAAGGATCGCCGGAAGAAATTGTATTGCAAACAATAGACAAGGTAGCGCAATTACTCATTAATGAACTATCCTGATCGTATTAAAAACTGTAGCCATGCCATCTTCAGTTATTTCGGTTATAAGCTATGATGCTGCTTCGTTAACATTAAAAATAACGTATGTATCTGGGGCAATTTATGAATATCGCCACGTTCCGGAAACCATTTATAGGGAAATGAAAGCGTCTGGTGCTAAAGGAATTTATTTAAATCACCATATAAAGGGCAAATACCCATTTGAAAAGGTCGGGTAAATTATGAGCTGTTTAATATGCTGATCCCTGCCATAACTCATATTGTAGTCCTTTACCGCCAGGTAGGCTCCAACACATTTATTCTATCTACTTGCTCTAAATTATTACGGAGTTAGGCTCGCCTGTCTCACCACATAAAAAATATCTTTTTAATTAAGTTAATTTCCAATAATAACATTACATGCTTTAAAAAAGAAAACAGAATAGCTACTCCATTGTATAATTTTTAGCATGAAAACAAAAGCATATACATCCTATTCAAGAGATGGGCTTCGGGAAAGTCCCTGGCAGGAAGCTTTGCCTCCATTAGCAGCGGCGCACTCCAAATTTGATCCCGCTGCTATTTATGATTGCGTGGTAGCCGGAGGCGGCATTACCGGATTATCGGCTGCATTATTATTGCAAAATGCGGGTAAAAAGGTATTGCTGGCAGAGGCCCGCAATATTGGTTTTGGTACAACCGGCGGCACCAGTGCGCATATCAATACCTTTGCCGACACTACATACAAGGAAGCAGAAGACGCGTTTGGAGCAGAGGGCGCCATTTTATTTGCAGAGGCTGTAAATGAAGGTTTCGGGATTATTAAGCAAAATATAAAAACGTACCGTATTGATTGTGATTATGAAAGCCGGGCTGGTTATTTATATGCCGAAGATGAAGACCAGGCTAAACAACTGGACGATGTATATGCAGGTGCCATTAATGCAGGTGTGCCTGTACAATACACGGATAATGTACCCACCCCCATCCCATTTCAAAAAGCATTATTATTTGATGGCCAGGCGCAGTTTCATCCACTAAAATATTTACAGGGCCTGGAAAAATCTTTCCTGGAAGCGGGAGGAACCATTTTGGAAAACACCAGGATCGATCAACTGAGCAGCGATAATGGCATCCATATAGCGGCGGCTGGTTTATTGCGTATTAAAACTAAAAAAGTTATTTATTCAACCCATATCCCGCCAGGTATTACCTCATTTAATTTTCGTTGTGCACCTTACCGCAGTTATATATTGGCTGTTAAACTGAAAAGCGGTACCTATCCCAATGCGCTCATTTACGATATGGAAGAGCCTTACCATTACTTCAGAACACATATCATTGATGGCGAACCGCTACTGATTGCCGGTGGCAATGATCATAAAACCGGACACGATGATCCTGAAAAAGCTTTTGCCGACCTGGAAAAATATATTCGTAAACATTATAATGTTTCTTCTGTAAAATATAGCTGGTCGTCCCAGTATTATGTTCCGGTGGATGGTTTTCCGTATATCGGCCAGATGCCCGAAGCTGCTGACGGTGTTTATTGTGCAACCGGCTACAACGGTAACGGCATGATGCTGGGTTCGGTAGCTGCTAAAATACTGAGCGACCTGGTATCGGGGAAAGAAAATAAGTATACGGCCGTTTTTAGCCCGGCGCGGATTAAACCAATTGCCGGTTTTACTGAATTTGTAAAAGAAAACGCAGATGTAGCTTATCATTTGGTAGCAGATAGATTTAATATACCTGAAACCGACTCTTTAAAGCGCCTGCGCCCTGATAGCGGTAAAGTGATTGAAGTGGATGGTAAAAAAATAGGGGTTTATCGGGATACTGCCGGAACCGTTCACGCCCTTAACCCTGTATGTACCCATGCCGGGTGTATAGTAAACTGGAACCAGGAAGAAAAAAGCTGGGACTGCCCCTGCCACGGAGCCCGGTATGATATAGAAGGCGAAGTATTGAACGGCCCTGCTGATAAAAACTTACAAAAATTTAAAAAGGATGAATAAGGTGGAGAAAATAGCGATTTCGGGCGTAGCCGGTACCAGCTTCATGACGCTGTTTAGCTACCTGGTTTCGCTTATTGAAAAGGAAAATTATAGTGAGCCCGAGCATCTGGGCACACTTATACACCGCCTGCTACCAGGCACTAAAAAACTGAACCAGGCGCAGGGATGGGCTACACATTATGCGGTTGGGTTAATATTTGCGGCGGCTTTTACCGAACTATGGGAACGGAAAAAGATAAAGCCCTCATTAAAGAATGCTTTAATGCTTGGCAGTATTAGTGGCGCTTTAGCCGTTGGGGTATGGAAGCTCACTTTTAAATTACATCCTGCTCCGCCGTGGATCAGGTATACTAAATATTATACCCAGTTGGTGCCCGCCCATGTTATTTTTGCGTTGTTTGCAACAATAAGCTATCGTTTAATTAAACAGATAGAAAGCAAGGGTAACAGCACACACAATTAATGAGTGCTTATACCTACCGTTTTTAAACATCCCGGATAAACGGCCATCCTCATGGCGTCTTTTTCTGCCCATCCCGCCTTTGCTTTCTTATTTAAAACCATCCTTTGTTGTATAGCAATTTATACAGGGTTTTCTATCAAATGGTACAACAGCTTGCTTAACCCGCTATGCGATACAATGACGCCATTGGTTGACTTCTAATTTACCTATTATATAATTTCGTTTCGTTCAAATTTAATTCAAGCAAAAATTGGCATGGTTTTTACAATCTTATAAGTACATCAAACCATAAAAGCTATGAGATCATTATTGTATATCATCGCAGTTATCCTGATTATAGGATGGGCGATCAGTGTGTTTGCTTATTCAGCAACCGGTTTAATTCATGCCTTGCTTGTTATCGCAATAATTGCACTTTTACTTGGCATCATTCAAAGATCATCTTCAACAATTTAAGCTGAACATATGTCATTTAAAAAGTATTAACGCGGGTTAACAGCCCGCGTTTTATTAAATAAGCAGAATACAATGGAAGCAACCTCATCTGAGCCAAAGAAGAATATATTTGAACAATTTGCCAATGCCGTTACCAGATGGACCGGCAGTTCTTCGGCATTTATTTTAGCCGTGCTTACAATCGTGGTTTGGGGAGCAACCGGTCCGGTTTTTCGTTATTCAGAAACCTGGCAGCTGGTGATCAACACAGGTACTACTATCATTACGTTTTTAATGGTCTTCCTGATCCAGAAATCGCAAAACAAGGAATCAAAAGCAATCCAGTTAAAACTAAACGAGTTGATAGCTGCCAACCGGTTTACCAGTAACCGGATGGTAGACGTGGAGGACCTAACAGAAGATGAACTGGATGAACTGCGCGTCTTTTATGCCAGAGTATCCAAGCTTGCGGAAAAAGACGGCGATATTCACAAATCTCATTCCATTGATAAAGCAGAAAGCCTTGAAAAAAAGAAAAGGGAAATAAGGAAGGCAACCAGGAAAAATAATGAAAGAAATACCCGTGAATCTTCTCCAGGCCATAAAATGGATGGCTTATAATTATTAAAAACCATATTGTACTGCATAAAATAATTTACCATCTCCTCGGGTTTTCTCACCCGTGAGCTTGTTGCTGTTTTAAGCTAAAAGTGTTCCCCAAAGCAGCGCGCAGCCAGCCACCGCCAAAAACGTAAAGCCTAACCTACGCTGATTTACACCCGGCACCGGCGCTCTTTACCCTTTTTACTACCTTAAATAAAGGGTAAATAAACCCTTCTAAATACCCCATAACCCACCATACCTGCCCATGGCCTTCCCGCTACCTTTACTTCATCAGGGATCACCAATATCCCGAATTAGGAAAAAATATTTTAAACACTTAACACATCAAAAAATGACAAACGAGAAGAACGGCAATCTGGATGACATTCATCAGTATGCTATTGCAACAGGAAAGAATTTTTCTGTTGAAAAAGGTGCGGGAGCTTTCAGAGGGGTACAAACGGTAGTAAACCTGGGACTATTAGCTTCACCGCTTGAGTTTAGTTCCATTAAACCATCAGAGCCAACAAGCCCCGAAACGCGGTATAAAGTTGCCGCCTGTACCAGCGTATACAAGCGCGACGAACTGCAGCGTGCCTCTACAGAAATTACTGGTTCGTACGGAGCGGCATCTGGTTCAGTAGCGGCGAGTTATGTTAAAAATATCAGCATATCAGAAACGTCGTCGAGCTATGTGGCGTTTTTCCGCAAGTCATACGGGCATGTGCACCTTAACAGCGATGCCAAGTTAACCGCCGATGCCATCACCTTATTAAAAAAAGACGCCAGGCAATTTATAGCAAAATATGGTACCGTGTACATATCTGCCTACCAGCTAACTACCGAGCTTTACGGCGAGGTAAAAATTGATGCCTCCAGCATGGCCGATAAGGTTAAAATGGACGTGGCAGTTAGTGCATCATACAACTCACTTTTAGATGCCAAAGGCAATTTTGAGAGCGACCTGCAAAAATCACAGGCCAAATACAACATGTCTGTTATGGTGAATACCATGGGTACCGATATACCAGGTGGCTCATCAATAAAGGAAATGGCCGAGGCTGTTGCCAAAATCAGGGAACAGAATACGCCAAACCTTGCAATCCTTACCGAGGTTACACTTACCAGTTGGATGCACCTGGCCAACTTTGCAAAAAACGTTAACAACGATGATGTAAAACTATTTGATTGCCGTGTTACACCTGCGCAGTTGGATTTGCACAGCGCAAATTACGAACGCGTAGAATGGATGGCCAATTTCACAAAGGAAAGCATAGAGAACCTGGACAATAAACTGGTTAGGCAATGGCATATTGACGACAAACCACAAAGGACCGAGAAGCTTAAAGAAGCAAGAGGCTTTGCAAACGATTGGGTAAACAAGCTTTCAAAAATCACCGAAGAAGAGGTTGCAAAATAAAATTGCACCCTTTCAAGTTTAACATAGTGGCATCGATTGCTTCCAGTTACGACGGATATAGGCCGCTAATGTTTTACCGCTTCTATGTAAAGGTTGACCCGAACGATAAAATCGCTGTGGTTGAAACTGTTATTGACGTAGATAATGATCATGATAATTGCAGGCATTTTCATGGTCACCTGCATGCTAAATATACAGATGGCAGCCAGGGTAAAGACGGCACCGTAATAAAACCAACCCTTAGCTTCAGTAACTGGTGGGATCGTACCTGCGGCGGCACAGGCTGGTCAAACACGGTTACCTTTAACAATGGCACAAAAGAAAAGTGCGAATTGAACTACAATGATACCGTAAGAACCAATATTGAATACGAGTTTACACTCGGGACATTAAAGACATTGCCTTCTGGTAATGAAGATAATGTAACCGAATTAGCGTACACATACTAAAATAACACCTAAGCCATATCTGCTTATAGATTTTATGAGAAAAGCCTGTAGATTAACTTCTGCAGGCTTTCATGTTTTTGTTTAAACATCCCCTACTTAGCGCAAAGTCATATGAGGCTGCCTGCGGGTTGATGACCTGCGATTTATTTTAGATTTTTGTAAAACCGGGGAACCAAAAAATTCCGGGAACCATCATACTTAATCAAAACACCAAATTGACTAAAAAGGAACCATGTATTATTAAGACTGATAGCCCGGCAACAACGGCGATGTATGAAATAC
>NZ_JBFUKF010000181.1:0-10588 GCF_056400985.1 Mucilaginibacter sp. P4_G9
ACCCAATAGTACTGGTGCTGGGTAACCTTAATAACTTTTTTAGCAAGGTGCTGGCTTATCATTATGTAAAAGATAAATCGCAGCAAAACGTTGCCCGCGAGTTGGGGGTGAACCCTTATTTTGTAAAAGATTATGAACTGGCCGGTCGTAATTATAGCTATCCGAAAACTATGCAGGTTATCAGCTACCTGCGCGAGTACGATTTGAAAAGTAAAGGGGTTGAATCAAACGCCCCTCACGGCGAACTCATGAAGGAACTGATGTTTAAAATATTGCATTAACAACAGGGCAAACCAGCCCGGGTGATCCCAAAAACAAGTAACATTTTTGTTAGGTGTATCATTTTTATGCTTTTATACGTAGCGCTGTCATTTAACCCAAAAACGCCATTTACAGCTCAATTTAAAGGTTTTTCTGCCTCTTTCGACTCGGTTATTAACTTATCTGTAAAGAACTCTTTACAATGTAACATAATTTAACCCCTGATTTAATCGTTATGTTCATTAAACGAAAGCAACCTGCAGTGCTTTCCGGTCATGGTAATAAAACATAAATTATTAAATTATGATACTACTTTTCTGCGGATTATCGGGAGCCGGTAAAACAACATTGGCTAAAAATGTTGCTATCGAACTAAACGACCTGGGCATAAGAACGGAGATAATTGATGGCGATGAATATCGCAACGAAATTTGCCGCGATCTGGGGTTTAGTAAAGCCGACAGGTACGAAAACATACGGCGTTTGGGCTTTGTGGCCAGCCGGTTTTCGGCACACGGAATAGTTACTATAGTGAGCGCCATAAATCCTTACGATGAGTTGCGCCGCGAACTGGCCGAAAAGTATGAGCATGTAAACATTGTTCACATTGATTGTCCTGTTAGTAAACTGATTAGCCGGGATACAAAAGGGCTGTACAAAAAAGCCTTTTTACCAGATGGGCACCCCGATAAGCTAACCAATCTTACCGGCATTAACGCCCAGTTTGATGTGCCCCATGATCCGGATTTGTATATAAATACAAGTAAAAGTACCATAGCGCAAAGCACCTCGTCTCTATTGTACTTTATCCTGAATAATCTTCACCCTATTGAAAAGGCTCAGCATAAAATGGCCGGTAAAGTTTAAACTTATCAGTCACATTATTGTTTATGTTATTTGCCCCACTGTAATTTATGCAAAAAAGAACACTCATTATTGCCGGTATGCACCGCTCTGGCACCTCGCTTATTACCCATTGGCTTTCCAAATGCGGTATGCAGCTGGGTGAAAGACTGGCTTTGCCAAATCATGGAAACGTGGAGGGGCACTTTGAAGATGTAGAGTTTTTAAAAGTACATGAAGAGATCCTTGCCAATCATCAGCTCCCAATTTCGGGTTTAACAGATGAACATGTTTCCTTTTCAATTTACGAGCGGGAAAAAGTTAAAAGCATTATTAACGTTAAGCAGCGGTTATATGATCAATGGGGATGGAAAGATCCCCGTACCTGCCTGTTCCTGGATGTTTATAAAGAGTTGCTCCCGGATGCCTGCTATCTTATCATTCTGCGCGACTACCAGTCGGTAATCAGCTCGTTACTGAGGCGTGAGTTCAGGTATGTTGATAATAAATACCTGGCCCGTAAATATTTATCACGACTTGCATGGCTAAAATTCAGGCGAAGCCGGAGACTTGAGGAATTTTGTCATACTTACGCCCAGGAATTTTTAAAAATCTGGATCACCTACAACCGGGATATACTAAATTGTATTAAAAAATTAAGCCGCGATGCTTTCATAGTGGTTAATTATTCGATGTTAAATAGGGAGGATGCCAACGTTTTTGCGCACCTTAAAAATAACTGGAATTTTTCGTTAAAATATTTCAGGTTCAAGGATGTATTTAAAGAAGGCATGATAGGTAAGGATGTTGATATTGAGCCCTACATTGCTGATAAATCATTAATTGCAACTGCAAAGCAACTGCAGGCGGAGCTTAAGGGGTATATGATTGATTAACCCCTAACCGGCGGGTCGTGCCGTTCGCCAACTGATCCGGATCGGTACCCCACATGCAAAGTTTCCCACAAGAGCAGTTTGCTGCTACTTGCTATCTATCCATTTTATCGCCGACTCCACATCGTTAAAAAAACGGAAAACGATTTTGCCAACCAGGGTATCCACGCTTTTCCGGGCAGATAGCTGGCTGAAAACACTTGGCGAATTAATCCAGGCGAAGTACCTTAATCCCGCTTTTTCCATAGCCGGGAACCATTCGTTATGGCTCCAGTCTGCCGCTTCAGACCAATTACCAAGTACATGGATGTTGTTATTAAGTACGCTGTGAACTTTGTTTTTTTTCAACATATCCAGCATGCGAAGGCACCCCTTTTGTATCGATTCCAGGTTTTGAAAACCGGTCCAGTCGGCATCTATGCGGTTACGTTCCTGGTTATAAGTAAGGGTGATTGTGCTGTCCTGGTAGTACCGGTCGCCATCTATTACGGGTTCAGTTTTTTTGGCGGGGTCAAGCATCAGTCTGAAAAAGAAGGTTGAGCCTTCACCGGGTACGCTTTCTATCCAGAAACTGCCATGGTGTCTTTTCAGGATTTCGGCGGATATAAAAAGGCCCAGACCCAAACCCTCAAAACGCATGGCGGTATTATCAACCCGGTAATAACGGTCAAACAGGCGCATCAGGTTTTTTTCCTCAATGCCGATACCAAAATCCTGAATAGATACAATGAGGCTGTTATCGGTATGCAGGGTACAATTTACAATCACCCTGTCGGCCTCGGGCGAGTATTTGATGGCGTTGCTAAGAAAATTATTCACCACCTGTTCCAGCCGGAAACGATCGCCGGTGTAGGTTACATCATCGGCTTTTTCCAGAATGATCTGATGCGATGTTGTTGCCTGCTGAACACTTTCTATACTATCTTTAAGCATCTCCAGGAAACTGAAGGGTTCCATGTTATAAGCTATTTTACCGGCATTGATGCGGGTAACATCCAACAGGTTGTTAATCAACTTTTCCAGCCGCAGTACATGGGCTGCCGATTTTTGGACAAAGCTGTTGAGCTTTTGCGCATCAGTAGTTCGCTGCATCAGCTGGTTAAATGCTTTAATGCTGGTAAGCGGTGTTTTTAACTCATGGCTGGCTATTGACAGAAACTCATCCTTCTTTTGTTCKTTATGCTTTTGCATCTCGATATTGGTATTGGTACCCAGCCATAGCCTTACCTGGCCATTTTCTATCAGTGGCACAGCCCTCACTAAATGCCAAATATATTGCCCGTTATAAAACTTAAGGCGAAACTCAACCATAAATTCATCAGCGTTTTGCAAAGCTGCCTTCCATTTTTGCGAACTGATCAGCCTGTCATCGGGATGGATAAATTCCTGTAAACTGCGGCCAAGTATTTCTTCCATGCTTTGGCCAAAGTCGTCGCATACAACTTCGTTAACATAATCAAGATAACCATCGGGGCGGGCCGTCCAAACCTGTTGTGGCATTGCATTCAGTAAAAAGCGGAAACGCTGATCGTTCTCCTTTTCTTTTTGCCGGGTAAGTATGGTCTCGGTCATCTCAAAAGCAAAGCCCAAAATTCCATCTACAGTGCCATCAGCATCGTATCTTGCCTGGTAAATAAACGTAAAGTAGCGGTCTTCAAGCGGGCCGTTAACAGTTCGTGCCAGCGGTACTAATAGCTCTTTACCTTCAAATGTATTGCCGGTATAGTAAACATTTTTTAAAATATCTATAATGGGGGTGCCTGCCAGTTCGGGCAAAGCTTCTATAATAGGTTTGGCAAACAGATCCCGGCCCGGGAAAAGCTGCTGGTATGCCGGGTTTACCAGTTCAAATACCATTTCGGGGCCGTCAAGTACGCAAATGCCCGTAGGTACCTGCATAAAAAATCTTTTCAGCCTGTCGCGCTGACTGGCCGCTGCCGCCTGGGCATTAAAAAGTTCAATATTGCGTAACTCCACCCGTTCCTCCAACTCATCATTTAGCTTAAGCACGTCTTGCTGCGCCTGGAACAGCTCCGCGTTCGCGGCGCTTAGTTCTTCATTTGCCGATCTTATCTCCTCGTTGGTTGCCTGTATCTCTTCGTTGGCATTTGCCAGGTCCAAATTTGCGGTCAATAAGTCCCGCTTGTTTTGTTCATGGCGATTTTTTGCCAAAACAAGGTCGGTTATTTCGTATTTAAAACTTAAGACAGATACTATTTTGCCACTCTCGTCTCTAAGGGCCTGGTAAAACACGTTGAAATAATGATCTTGTATTGGTCCGCCCGGTTCCTTGGCCAGCGGGATACAAATCTCGTTGCCTGTAAAGGTTTCGCCGGTTTTGTAAACATGCTGCAGGGCATCAAAAATTGGCTGTCCGCCTACTTCGGGCAAAACGTCTAACAAGGGCTTACCTAATACTTCGCGGTTTGGAAAAAGCTCGTTTTTATACCGCGGGTTTATGAAATCATAAACCAGGTTGGGGCCGGTAACTACGGCTATCTGCGCGGGAATCTCCTCCAAAAGCTTTTCCATTTGCCTGCTCAAATTTGGGGCTTTTGCGGCGGCAGTTATTTCTTTTTCCAGGCTTTGCTTTAAATTCCGTTCGGTAATTACCTGTTGGGTAACATCCTCGGTATAATGAATGATATAGCTCATATCGCCCTCGGCATCAAACACCGGGGTATGTGCGGTATTCCAGTAACGTTCTTCCATTTGCGAAGGGTCAGCTGCGTTGGGTATATCAAACCGCATTACCGGCAACTGATGCGGCTGCCCGGTTTCTAATACTTTATTAAGCGAAAAGCAAATGCCTCCATCTTCGGATGACCAGTCCGGAATTTTAGGAAAAACATCAAAAAGGTATTGTTCTGCCAGCGCCAGCCTTGTTTTGCCTGTTAACTTTAAATAGGCATTGCTGGCTGTGAGAATAAATAGTTCTGGCGAAAGAATGAGGTAGGGTTGAGGTAACGTCTCAAAAACCCTTAACATTTCCGGAGGTAAAGCAGAACTATGTTTTAAAGCCATTTAAGCTATAGAAAGATGGATATAACAATACTAAACGGATAATGTTATTATAGAGGAAAATGTTTTAAAAAAAAATTAATTACTGGGTATGGTTTGAGTAATTTAACTAATTGCCTCATCTTTACCCAGGTTTTTATATAATGATATGGCAGGCATCGCATCAATCCCAAAGGTATATTTATACAGACGTATTGTACATGCCAAATTGTTTATTGATGATTACTACCACCAGCCGATTAATCTTGATGATATTGCTGATGAAGCCTTTTTTTCAAAATTCCATTTCATTCGCCTGTTTAAATCAGCTTATGGCAAAACACCGCACCAGTACCTGATAGCGGTGAGGATTGAAAAAGCCCGCTTGCTGTTACAGGAAGGCACCCCGGTAACACAGGCCTGTTATGCTGTAGGGTTTGACAGCGCCAGTTCGTTTTCGGCTTTGTTTAAAAAAATTGTTCATCTGTCGCCATACGCTTACCAGCAACAGGCACTTAAAAGACTGGCCGATATGTTGCAATCGCCATTAAAATTTATTCCCAATTGTTTTGCGCAGGAAAATGGCTGGGTAAAAAACAGCAATTTTCAATAAGTAAGCGCCTGGTTTATTGTTCATCTTTGGTTCAAACAAATTATTCCACATGATCACAAAAATGAACCACGTTAGCATATTTGTTCTTGACCAGGACAGTGCTTTTGAGTTTTACGTTAATAAGCTTGGTTTTAAAGTGCACACCGACGCGTCAATGGGCCCCGGGATGCGCTGGCTCACCGTATGCCCGCCCGAACAACCCGAACTGGAAATATCACTTATGGCCATTGCCGAAGGCATGATGTTTAAAGGGGATGCTGCACGGCAAATGCGTACACTGGTAAGCCAGGGTACCTTTGGTTTTGGCGTATTTGAATGTAACGATCTGATGGCTACCTACGAAGAGCTGAAAGCCAAAGGCGTTGAATTTAAAAAAGAACCAACAAAAGAGTTTTATGGTTTTGAAGCCTTGTTTAAAGATGACTCGGGCAACTGGTTCTCCTTAGGCGAAAAACAAAAATAACAAAGCCGGGTCATAAAACCAGATTTTGTTATTTTATTAAAATCGTAATAAACGAAATTATTTTACAGGCGAGCTCTCTTCTTTGGCAACAACCGGTTTGGMGGCAACTTTTTTGACGCTGGTTTTTGCAACAGGTTTTTTAACTTCTGCTGGTTTAGCAACAGGCGCAACCGGGGCTTTAACTTCGGCTGAAACCACTTTGGGTTTTTTGTTGGCTTTGGCTGGAGCTTGTTTTTTGTCGCTTATTTTGGCTGTAAGTTTTTTTGCTAAGTTCCTGGCAGTCTTTTCAATAGCCTTTGTTGCTTTTTTAAGATCGGGTTCAACTTCGCTTACAATAGCTTTTAGCTGAGCGGTAAACTTATCGGTTAACTGATTTTTTAGTGCTTTGCGGGCTTCTTTTTCAGGGGATTTTGCTTTTTTATTTTTCATAGAGAACGTTTGAGAAAATTCAGGTTGGTTTTGAACTTATTTTCGGCACAAAGGTAAGTTAATATAAAGCTATTTTAATATTATGTTTATGTTAACAAAATGACTATATGTTAAGTGATTGTTAAATAAATAATATAACCCAATTTTTATCAATCTGTTTTAAATTGTGTTTTTTTGAAAGCGTTGTGGTTATTCATAACTTAGCAGCCTTAGATATTTCCTGATAACCATGATCAAAGATTTAAACTCATTAAACCAGGTTGCCGAATTTCACAGCACTTTTAAACATCCTATTATAGCAGCACCGCAAATTCCGTCAAAGGAGCGTTGCCAGTTGCGGATAGAACTTTTGGCCGAAGAGTTGAAAGAATTGCAACAGGCCGTGAATGACAATAACCTGGTTGAAATAGCCGATGCATTGTGCGATTTGCAATACGTATTATCAGGCGCTGTACTGGAATTTGGTCTTGGACAAAAGTTTAAGGAATTATTTGACGAGGTTCACCGGTCAAACATGAGCAAGGCCTGTAAAACCATAGAAGAAGCCAACCAGACTATTGAACATTACCGCAATACGACGGATACTGAATCGCACTATAAGGAGATTGATGGGCTGTTCCTGGTATACCGTACTGCAGATAACAAAACCCTGAAATCGATCAATTACTCGCCCGCCAATTTGGGCAATATTGTAATAGCTTAAAGCCGAAGGCCGAAAGCTTAAAGCTAAATAATGAACTGCCATTTTTAAATTTATAAATTAAAGTACAAAAACTTGCCCGAATCAGCACCAAACCAACCCGAAGTTAAAGAATTTATGCACCCGCGAAACCGCCACCGCGAGGGGTATGATTTTAAGGCGCTGATGAAGGCTACGCCCAAATTGCGGCCCTTTGTAACCGTAAATAAATACGATAGCCAAACCATTAACTTTGCCAATCCCGAGGCGGTTAAATTGCTGAACAAGGCTTTGCTAAAGCATCATTATGGGATTAGCTTTTGGGATATCCCCGAAAGTTATTTATGCCCTCCTATCCCCGGCCGCGCCGATTACATCCACTATGTGGCCGATCTTTTGGCTGCAGCTAATGATGGCGTTATCCGTAAAGGCAAAAAGGTTAGGGTATTGGACATAGGGGTAGGAGCCAATTGTGTTTATCCCATTATCGGTCACCAGGAATATGGCTGGAGTTTTGTTGGGGTTGATATAGATGAGCAGGCTTTACAATCGGCACAGGAGATCATCAGTAAAAATGATGAGCTGAAAAATGCCATCGAGCTTCGCCTGCAAAAGCACAAGGCCGATATTTTCACTTTTGCCATAAAACCTGGCGAATTGTTTGATCTTACGGTTTGTAACCCGCCTTTCCACGCGTCTGTTAAAGAAGCTGCCGAAGGCTCAAAACGTAAATGGAACAACCTTGGCCTTAAAGTTGGCCGGGAAGAACCCTTGCTCAATTTTGGCGGCCAAAATACCGAACTTTGGTATCCTGGCGGCGAGGCCGCGTTTTTAAAGCAAATGGCCACTCAAAGTACCCGGTTTGCCAAGCAATGCTTATGGTTTACTACCCTGGTATCAAAAAAAGAAAATCTGCGCATTTTGTATAATGCTTTGCAAAAGGCTGGTGCAATTGAAGTTCAAACCATTAACATGTCGCAGGGGCAAAAGGCAAGCAGGATAATGGCCTGGACTTTTCTATCGCCCGAAGACCGGCAGCAATGGGCTAAAAAGCAATAATTAAGCTGGTAGCATTTAATCAATTGCTGATTGTTTTTTACCAATAGCGGCTTTTCTTTAAAGTTGAATGTTTACTTTTAATGGGCAATAACAATCGATTGCGTGTTAAATTAAACCTCAAATTTTATAGCATCTCACCACTATGAAAAAAATCTCAACCATCGTAATAAGCTGCTTGTTTATTTCAGCGCTTACATCCTTCAACGCCGATAAAGGGTGGACCAATCTCATGGATAAAAAAATGAGTAAATGGACCATTTACCAAAGTTTCCGGCTTAAATTCCCTTATAAAGGTGTAGCCCCTAAGGATGCCGATGGCAAAACCCTGCCACCTATCGGCTATGATAAAAATGAGGCCAATGTATTCACGGTAGAAATGCAGAACAATGAACCTGTATTACACATCAGCGGCGAAATTTATGGCTGTATTTATACCAAACAGGATTTTCAGAATTATCACCTTAAACTGAAAACTAAATTCGGTACCAAAAAATGGGATCCCCGTTTAAATGAACCTCTTGATTCGGGCTTGTTATACCACTCGCAGGGCGAGTGCGGAGCAGACTATTTCCATTCATGGATGCTGTCAGAGGAATTCCAGGTGATGGAAGGCGGCATTGGTGATTACTGGAACGTGGGTGCCGCACATGCCACTGTGCGGGCCGGCAAACCAACAGGAGTGCCCAACTACGTGTTTAACAAGGATGCCGATAAGGTATTTATGGGAGTAGGCGCACCTAACCAGGGTTTTTGCCAGCGCAGCGAAAACTTTGAGAATTCAAAAGGAGAATGGAACACCATGGAGCTGATTTGCTACGGCGATAAAAGCGTGTACATTGTAAATGGTCATGTAGTTAACGCGCTATCAAACCTAAGTTACCAGGATGGCAAGGAAAGCAAACCCCTAACCAAAGGCAAACTCCAGCTGCAAAGTGAAGCCGGTGAAGTATATTTTAAAGATATCCAGATTAAAAGCATTGATGAAATGCCGGAGGAGTATGCTGCTTTCTTTTAAACAGGATTAAAAGATTGCGCAGGATGAACGGGACGCAGATTGTTTTATCTGAACCGGAATTCATCGAATTAGTTGAATTATTAGAATTCTAAAATTCTGCAAATTCGTTAATTCGATGAATTCCAATTCAGACACCCTGTTAATCCTTAAATCGTGTATTAAACGCGTAAAAATGTCTTCTTCTGGTACAAGTAATACAAAAACAGCCATTTCACCATTACAAAGGTAATGGCCATAGCTACGGCATTAAAAGGATCGCCCATGAGCTTGCCTATCCAGCCAAAGAAACCGTTGTTGGTATAGCTCCATTTAATAAAGTGACCAGATACATAGATCAGTATGGAGTTCATGCCGATCACCCTGAAATAAAACGACCACTTTTTGTAACCGAGCACATCTATGATATAATAAAAAAATGCCATCAACAGCAGGCTTAAACCACCTACCTGCATTACAAACGAGYTGGTCCACAGGTTTTTGTTGATAGGGAAATCAAGATTCCATATTTGGGCTATCACCAGGAATATTATACCGGTAATAGTCAGTATAGCCACTTTTTTCATTTGCGCTAAACCGGTCTTTTTTAATATGGTACCGGTAATTATACCTAATAATCCGGTGCTAATGGCCGGTATGGTAGAAAATAAACCTTCGGGATCATGAATGCCCAGATACAACTTGCCTGGCAGGATGATCCTATCCATATACGATGCAAAATTGCCCTGCATTGTTAAATCGCCATGCGGGAAGCCTGGTGCCGAAGTAAATTTAAGCAGCAACCAGTAACCTATAATGAATACCCAGAACCATACCATTTGCATGCGCTCGCTGCTGTACAGGTAAATAATGTTGGCAAACATATAAGCAATCCCGATACGGCCCAACACACTTGCAAAACGGATCTCGGATATTGGCATAATGTTTAATCCGTTATTAACCACTAAACCCAGCAATACCAATAATAATGCTCTTTTTATAACCCTAACAACCAACTGTTTTTTGCTCTTGCCTTTCTCTAATTCCCGGCCAACCGAAAACGGTGTAGATACACCCGCCATGAACAGGAATAGCGGGAAGATAAGGTCGTACAGGTGAAAACCATTCCAGTCGGGGTGTGTAAACTGGTTTGCAATGGCCTCCCAAAATGGCGATTTGGTGGCTTTGGCCATGGTATGAAAGATCTCTTCGCCACCCATAATCCAAAACATATCAAACCCGCGAAGGGCATCCAATGAAAATAAACGGGTAGGGGCGGTATTAATATCATCGGGCGCGGAATCGCCTGATTTTGTTTTGGTTGTAGTGGTCATTGTTTATAAGATTTTGTTTGAAC
>NZ_JBFUKF010000182.1:0-10566 GCF_056400985.1 Mucilaginibacter sp. P4_G9
GCGCAGGAGTACCATCTTGATAATACGGTGATTGTACTTAATGCTTTTGAAGAAGACCTTTTACATTCAAGATATTATACCACCAAATTTACCGGCGACACTACAGGTGCAAGATATTACTATTATTCTGACTATAGCGGATACTCCGGATCTGGCTATTATGTAGATGAGGACAAAAAGAAATGGTGGGATATAAGGCGATGGTTTAAATAAAATGCACCGATTCAAAATATGGATTTAAAGGCAAGTGCGATTACAAAAAAGTGGTATCCTGTTTATACAAACCCACGTGCCGAAAAAAAAGCATACCAGGCATTAATAAATAAAGGTATTGAAGCTTACCTGCCGCTGCATCGCCAGCTAAAGCAATGGAGTGACCGCAAAAGATGGGTAGAAGAGCCTTTTATTAAATCGTACGTATTTGTTAACATTACAGAACATGAGCAGGCTAATATATTGATGACAAAAGGGATATCCCGTTTTCTGTATTTCATGGGCAAGCCTGCTTCAATGCCCAACCGCCAGATAACCGAGTTAAAGTTATTAATGGCCAGCCCTTATGAATTAGAGATTACCGAAGAAGAACTGCAGCCCGGAGAAAAGATTATACTTAAAGCTGGGCCATTAAAAGGAATGACCGGAGAAGTGGTATCCCAACGATCGCAAAAGCAATTGATATTAAGGCTCGAAAGCATAGGGTGCTCAATAATTGTACATGTTGCAGCATCATATATTGAAAGATTTTAATTGAAATTGTTATTTTAACTAAAGGACAGTTATAACCGATTCAGATCGGGAATAATTAATAACAACAGACTTATATTAAAAAAATAAGCCGTTGTTATATAATAAGTTACAATTTAAAATGTGACTTACGGGGCGAAGCTATGAATATTTATATAGAGTATGTGCCGAATTGCGGGAATAATTAATAACCAGTTACAACCTCAACTTATTCAGGAAGGGGTGAAAGCGATGTGCAAGGCACTGCAACATGGCGGCCCTGATGATGAAGGTGTTTTTTATGATGAAAAAAAACACCTGGCATTTGGACATCGCAGACTATCAATCATTGATTTGAGCCGTAACGGGCATCAGCCAATGGCCGATGCGGGGCAAAAAGTTTGGATAACCTACAACGGCGAAATTTATAATTACCGGGAATTAAAGGATGAACTGTTAAAGCATGGTGCCAAATTCAATTCGGTAACTGATACAGAAGTAATAATTGCAGCCTATTTACAATGGGGCATCGTCGCCTTCGGCAAATTCAGGGGGATGTTTGCGTTCGCTTTGTTTGATAGCCTTAAAGGCCTTACCTACCTGGTACGTGATACGGGGGGTATAAAACCGGTATATTACTTAGCCGAAGATGGCCAGCTAAGTTTCGCATCGGAAACGAGAGCTTTTACAGCGGCAGGCATATGTACAGAAAAAGACACCAACTGGCCCATAAGGCTTTTAGCATTTGGCCATATACCAGAGCCTTATACCACATTAAAAAATGTTTACAGCCTCCCCAAGGGTCATTRTTTATGCTGGAATCATGCCTCATCAACACATGTGATCAATTCTTACAAACAAACAGCATTAAAAAATCAAATCACCAACATTGATGAAGCACGGCAATTGATAAAAAATGCTTTAATAAAAGGCGTAAACCGCCAGCTGATTGCAGATGCGCCATTAGGTGTATTTTTAAGCGGAGGTATAGATTCAAGCCTTATTACATTATTGGCCGATAAAGAAAAAAAGGAGCAGCTTAAAACCATATCTATATTTTTTAACGAAAAAAATTACGACGAGCAGGCATATCAACGCTTGGTTTTAGATAAGGTAAGCGGTCAAAATTTCTCGCACTTAGTAAAGCAGCAGKATWTTGAAACTTTCTTTCCGCAAATTATTAACGCTATGGATATGCCAACTACCGATGGCATTAATAGCTGGTTCATAAGTAAATATGCCCACGATGATGGCTTAAAAGCGGTATTATCGGGCGTGGGTGCCGATGAGTATTTTGGTGGCTATCCTTCATTTAACCGGATACGTTACCTTGGCTATTTAAGAAAACTCCCTCCTTTCCTGTTTTCGGCAATTAAAGGATTATTACCCGATCAATATAAAAAGCTTACATTTTTAGGTAATGACCATTCAATTGCCGATTATCTTTTATTAAGAGGATTATTTTCGCCCGCTGATATTGCGAGAGCGCTTGATGCTGATGATAAACAAGTTCGGGATGTTCTTTTTAATAATTTTGATATTCCTGATTTGGGGCCATATGATCATGAACATGCTTCATGGTTTGAAGCAAACCTTTATATGCAAAATCAGTTACTTAGGGATACCGATATAATGAGCATGAATCATGGTTTAGAAGTTAGAGTCCCTTTTTTAGACGAAGACTTTACAGGCGCTGTTGAAAGTATAGCACCAGAAATAAGGTTCAATAACCGGCAACCAAAAAAACTCCTGATTGATAGTTTCAATGACCTGCTGCCCGCAACTATTTGGAACAGGCCTAAAATGGGCTTTTCGTTTCCATTACAGCAATGGATGAGGCAATACAACCCGATAAGCAGTAGTAGTTTATATCGCGGTAAAATGGCGCAAAACACCATTAAAAAGTTCAAAAACAACCAAATTCATTGGTCAAAGGCCTTTGCACTTTACCAAATACAAGCGCATGTGTAAAAAAATAATTCTTTTTACGTTACAAACATTTTCTACCACCGGTGGCATCCAGAAAATGACCCGAACATTGGGGCATTCACTATACACGCTGGCACAAACCAATAAATGGAATTTTGAACTATGGTCTGCCTATGATAAGCAAGACGACCTGATGCCACAGTACCTGCCTGCAAATGGGTTTAAAGGCTTTGGCGTTAACAGGATCAGCTTTGTTTTAAAAGCCATAAGCAAATCAGCAATGCCTGATGTTATTATTTTAAGCCACGTAAACCTGGCAGTTATAGGCTTGTTTACAAAATTGGTTAATCCTAAATGTAAGGTATGGCTTATTGCCCATGGCATCGAAGTTTGGCGGCCCCTTTCATTCCTTAAAAAATATCTTTTAAACCGGTGCGATAAGGTAATATGTGTAAGCAATTTTACCAGGGAGCAAATGATAATTAAGCACAATGTAAGTGCAGATATTTGCAGTGTATTAAATAACGCAATAGATTCTTTTATGAAGCTGCCCGCAGGTTTCGAAAAACCACCACATCTTGTTGCACGTTATAAATTAAAAACAGATCAGCCTATTATATTTACTTTAACACGCCTTGCATCAACAGAACAGTACAAAGGTTATGAACATGTAATTGAAGTTATAAGTAATATAAAAAAACGTTTTCCAGGTATTAAATACATTTTATCGGGTAAATACGACGCAAAGGAAGAGCTCAGGATAAAAAAACTTATAGCACAGTATGACGTAGCCGAACAGGTAATATTAACCGGGTTTATTGAAGAAGATGAACTTGTTGATCATTTTTTACTGGCAGACCTGTTTGTTTTGCCGAGTAAAAAAGAGGGCTTTGGCATTGTATTCATTGAAGCCCTTGCCTGTGGGTTGCCTGTTGTTTGCGGCAATGCCGATGGCAGTATAGATGCCATCAGGAACGGAGAACTGGGCCATGCGATTAATGCTGACGATCCCTCCGAGCTTAAAGAATACATAACAGCATATTTTGAAGCCCCATTAACAACCCTTAAACGTAAACACTTACAGGAACAGTGTTTATTACATTTTAATGAAACGGATTACATGCAAAAATTACAGCTACTTTTAAACGAATGAGTACGCCAACCGAGGAAAAGTGGGACATGGAGTTAACACCACACAGCAGCTTATTTGATTTAAAACTTAATGATGTATGGCACTACCGCGATTTGCTGATGTTATTGGTAAGGCGCGATTTTGTTTCGTTTTATAAACAAACCATATTGGGGCCGCTATGGTTTTTCATTCAGCCATTGTTTACTACAATTATTTACACTTTTGTATTTGGTAACCTTGCAGCTATAAAAACCGATGGCTTACCGCAACCGTTGTTTTACCTGGCAGGTATTACTGCCTGGAATTATTTTGCAGACTGCCTTACAAAAACATCATCT
Source organism: Mucilaginibacter sp. P4_G9 (assembly GCF_056400985.1). NCBI lineage: Bacteria > Pseudomonadati > Bacteroidota > Sphingobacteriia > Sphingobacteriales > Sphingobacteriaceae > Mucilaginibacter > Mucilaginibacter sp. P4_G9. Next base: position 4,123 of record NZ_JBFUKF010000182.1, read on the forward strand.
GTTTTTACTGCAAACGCAGGCCTTTTTGGTAAAGTGTATTTCCCCCGCCTTATCGTTCCGCTAAGTATCGTGGTATCAAATTTAATCCGCTTTGCCGTTCAAATGGCCCTGTTTTTCCTGATGATGGGCATTTATATTGTTAAAGGCGCTAATGTTCATCCAAACGCCTACCTGTTGTTGTTTCCTTTTTTATTGCTATTAATGGCAATGTTAGGTTTAGGCCTTGGCATGATCATATCAGCCATGACTACAAAATACCGCGACCTAAGTTTCCTTATCACCTTTGGTATTCAGCTAATGATGTATTTAACTACGGTTATTTACCCTTTATCAGTTGTAAAAGAAAAATACCCCCATTATCAGTGGATGGTTGAATATAACCCGATGACGCCAATAATAGAAGCTTTCAGGTACGGTTTTCTTGGCCAGGGGACGTTTACCATGCTATCTTTAGGCATTACCACGGTAATAACTACTGTGATACTTTTAGTTGGAATTATAATTTTTAACCGCGTTGAGCGCACCTTTATAGATACTGTATAAATATATGCCCGCCGTAATTAAAGTAGAAAATCTTTCGAAAGCTTACCAGTTAGGAGAAATAGGAACCGGAACCTTATCACGTGATCTGGAACGCTACTGGGCCAAAATACGCGGTAAGGAAGACCCCTTTTTAAAGATAGGTGAAGTTAACGACCGCTCAAAAAAAGGCGAAAGTGATGTTGTTTGGAGCTTAAAGGATATCAATTTTGATATAGAACAAGGCGATGCCGTTGGTATAATAGGCCGTAATGGCGCTGGTAAAAGCACTTTGCTTAAAATTTTAAGCAGGGTTACCGCCCCTACCACCGGTTCTGTTAAAGTAAAAGGCCGGATAGCCAGTTTACTGGAAGTAGGGACAGGCTTTCACCCCGAGCTGAGCGGGAGAGAAAATATCTACCTTAACGGAGCTATCCTGGGCATGCGTAAAGCCGAAATAAAACGAAAATTTGATGAAATAGTTGATTTCTCCGGCGTTGAAAGATACGTTGATACCCCTGTAAAACGATATTCATCGGGCATGTATGTACGCCTGGCATTTGCTGTTGCAGCCCACCTTGAATCAGAAATTTTGATAGTTGATGAAGTATTGGCTGTTGGCGATGCTGAATTCCAGAAAAAGTGCCTGGGTAAGATGGGCGATGTAAGTAAGGGAGAAGGGCGAACAATTTTATTTGTGAGCCATAACATGAGCGCCATAAAAAAGCTATGCAGTACGGCTATTTTGCTAAATAATGGCAGTATTGAATTAAATGATAAAGTAGAACCGGTAATTGAAAAATATTTTAAATCACAAAAATCATCCTTCAAAAAAATCAACAAAAATTCTATCAGAGAAGGCTCAGGTGATGTGCAATTTTCCGGAATGGAAGTACTGAATAGTAAATACGAAACTATAAATTCAATCGAAACAGGGCAAGACCTTATTTTCAAATTTGCACTTGATGTAAGAGTTAAAAGTCGAAATATAGATCTGGGTTTTTCTATTCATGATGAAGAAGACAATATGCATTCTGTTTTGTATAGCAGCTATCAGGGAAAAGTTTATGATTTTGATATCGGACAGCATAATGTATATGTCACATTGCCCAACAATTACTTAAGTAATAGAACCTATATTATTCGTGGGCTTATAAAGGCAAACAATAGTATTTCAGATGCACCGTTGAACCCGCTTTATGAATTGCCTGTTGAAATTGGCAACTTCTTTAACACTAATAGCTTTGGTCATCAATCCTCTAAAATAACATTTTTATTAAAAGGAAAATGGGATTAAAAAATACCCTTCTCAACGCAGCAGTGACAATTCTGCCGAAATCAATAAAAAGGCGTATCATTAATAAAGCACAACAATCTGGAGTACAAATATATTCACAGGAGGGAGAAGACAGATTACTTGAAAGATTTGTTGGCACCAAGAATTACGGAATATATGTAGATGTTGGGGCACATCACGCCACCTTATTAAGTAACACTTATTATTTTTACCTGAAGGGCTGGCGCGGAATTAATATTGATGCTATGCCTGGATCAATGAAATCATTTAACGAATTAAGGCCGTATGATATTAACATCGAAAAACCTATTTCTGATAAGGATAACCAATGTGTTTTTTATATGTTTTCAACTCCGGAGTTAAATACATTTGACGACAGTAAAATTGAAGAATTTTTAAGGTTTCCAAATGTTACTTTATTAAATAAGATCGCATTGCAAACCACAACCCTGGAAGCAATATTAGATGTACAATTAAATAAACTGGGCGTTAATCCTGAAATTGATTTTCTGACGGTTGACGTTGAAGGCTTTGATCTGAAAGTATTAAAATCAAACAATTGGCTTAAATATCGGCCAAAAATTGTTTTGGCCGAGGATTTATTTTCAGACATTAAGAAATCTTACAATGGAGAATTAAATAGTTTTATGGAATCCGTTGGCTACCATATGGTAGCAAAAACATTTAATACCATTTTTTTCAGAAGAAATGTGTGAAATTTCGGTCGTCATGCCAGCCTACAATGCTGCCGGGTACATTGCCGAAAGTATAGAAAGCGTAATTAGCCAAACCTATAAAAACTGGGAATTGATAATTATTGATGATGGCTCCACAGATAACACTGCAGCTATTATAAATCAGTTTAACGCTGAGCCAAGGATAAAATATTTATATCAGGAAAGTGGCAGACAAGGAAAAGCCAGGAACCTTGGCATTAGGAATAGTTTGGGTAAATACATTGCTTTTTTAGATGCTGATGATAAATGGACGCCAAATAAGCTATCACTGCAAACAGAAGTTTTAGCTGCAGATAATAACATCGAACTACTTTTTTCGCAGGGTTATAGCCTTACCGGTAACCAGGTTGCAGATTTGGATACAGATGTAAAGAAATTATGGAACAGCGATAATTTTAGCGATTTTATATTTCATAACCGCATACCTATCTTATCGGTTTTGGTAAAAAAAGAAGCTTTGGAACAAGTAGGCGGATTTTCAGAAAAGGATAGTATTCAAAACGCAGAGGACTATCACTTATGGCTCAAATTGCTGCTACATAACAAGCCGTTCAGATCAATACCCGACAGGCTTTTCTATTACCGGATCCATCCCGTGCAGTCTACTTTTCAAAATAAAAACCTTGAAGCCCCTATTTTTCATGTATACGAGGATATATTTTATTCGTATCCGGATAAAAAGGTGAGGAAAATAATTATTGATAGACTAAAATGGTACATTTTCAATAAAGACTTACATTTGGCGTGTCTTGATCTTATCCTATCTCATCTCAAGTTCAAAAGGAATGCAATTATTGCCTTTATTATTAAGAAGTTTTTTGCCAGTGCTAAGCTAATGTCCCAAAAAATGGTTTTTAAACTCATTTCTATTTTTTGCTAAGCTCATGATTCGGTTAAACCAATTACTGTTTCGCTAAATGGCTGATTTAACCCACCCCTTAATTTCAGTTATAATACCTTGTTATAATCAGGGTTGCTTTTTAAGCGAATCATTAGAAAGTGTTTTAGCACAATCATATACTACCTGGGAATGTATAATTATAAATGACGGCTCGACCGATGAAACGGAGGAGGTAGTTGACACTTACCTTAAAAAAGATAACCGATTTAAGTATATTAAAACTCAAAATAGCGGGCTTTCGTCTTCAAGAAATACCGGCATAAAAAATTCTAAGGGAGACTTCATTCAACTATTAGATTCTGATGATCTGCTTGAAGTATATAAATTGGAAAATGCCATTGAGTTTTACTTGTCAAATGATAACAACCAAAAAGTTATTGTTTATTCAAGTATGCGATATTTTGAAAACGGGAATGTAACCGACCTTAAGATAGTAGGCAGAGATAATTTTGTTGCACACATCGAAATAAAGAAAGAGGACAGCTCCAGCAGTCAAAAAGAATTATTAATTACCCGTAACCCCTTTGTTATATCGGCCCCCTTATACCCGAGATCGTTGTTTGATACGATAGGTTATTTTGATAATAATTTAAAAGCATTAGAAGACTGGGATTTTCATTTGAGGTGCGTCCACAGCAATTATAAATTTCATCATTCTTATAAACCAGACAGCTTTACCCTGATAAGGCTTCATAATAATAGCATGATGCGAAATCAACAATTGTTAGATGAAAATTTTTACAAGCTTATTTTAAAACATAATTTACAGAAAATTGAAACAATAGCAAAGGAGCCTTTAAGTAAAAAAGTAATCAAAGAAATAAGCCCCCCAATTTTTCTTAGATTATTAAAAAAACTGATAAAACTATCAAAAAAGATTGATACATATTATAAGTCAACAATTACTAAATGCCTGATTTAAAAGCCCGGGCCATTGCCKTTTATTTACCGCAATTTCATCCAATACCTGAAAATGACGAATGGTGGGGTAAAGGCTTTACCGAATGGACCAACGTAGCCAAGGCAAAGCCAATGTTTAAAGGCCATTATCAACCCCGTTTACCTGCCGATTTAGGCTACTACGACCTACGCATTCCCGAAGTGAGGGAAGCACAAGCAAAAATGGCCAGGCAATACGGCATAGAAGGTTTTTGTTATTGGCATTATTGGTTTGGTAATGAAAAGAAAATATTGGAACGCCCTATTAACGAAGTATTAGCAAGTGGGCAGCCCGATTTTCCATTTTGCTTAGCCTGGGCAAATGGGTCATGGTCTGGAATTTGGCATGGCGAACCTAATAGAATTCTAATTGAACAGAAGTATCCTGGTGAACAAGATTATATCAATTACTTTAATTACTTATTAAAAGCGTTTAAAGATACCCGGTATATTACTGTTGACGATAAACCTTTGTTTTGTATTAACGAGCCCGATGACATTCCGAATATTATTGAATTTACAGACCTGTTTAGGGAGTTAGCCCTTAAAAACGGATTAAAGGGTTTGTATATTGTAGCCAATACTGGATCAGAAAATTGGAGTCCTTTGCAACATGGCTGCGATGCCGTAAACCTGGTATTGATAGGGAATTTATATAAAGGCTTACCTTCGTTAAAAGCATCAATCTACAGAAAATATAAAAACCAGTTGATAAAGAAGCCTTTGTTAAATAATGCGTATAAAAAAATTTGGAAAAGACCAGTACAAACTTATAGTTATAAGGATGCTATACCCTTTTTAACATCGCAAAAAGTATTTGACTATGATTGTTATCCATGTGTAATTCCCAATTGGGATAACTCGGCCAGATCAGGTATAAACTCCATGATATTACATCAATCTACCCCTYAGTTATTTGAGTCACATTTAAACAACGCAATAAATCTGATCAAAGATAAACCGCATGATAAAAGAATACTATTTATAAAATCCTGGAACGAGTGGGCTGAAGGCAATTACTTGGAACCCGACCAGGAGTATGGCAATCAGTATCTGAAAATAGTAAAAAAGGCATTGTCTGCCAATTGAAGGCTTAGATATGTTTGAAACACCGATCCTTTTTTTAATTTTTAATCGCCCCGACACAACAAAAAAGGTTTTCGAGAAAATACGCGAAAAAAAGCCTAATTTTTTGTTCATTGCTGCCGATGGGCCCAGAATAAACAATCTAAATGATGTTAAACTATGTGAAACTACAAGAAATATCGTGTCAAACATTGATTGGGATTGCGAAGTTAAAACTTTGTTTAGGGACAAAAATTTAGGTTGTGGCGTTGCACCCGCCCAGGCAATAACATGGTTCTTTGAAAATGTTGAGCAGGGTATAATCCTCGAAGATGATATAGATACCGATCCCTCATTTTTTACTTTTTGTGAAGAGATGCTAAATTATTATAAGAATCATGAAAAGGTGATGCATATAAGCGGCAGCTATTTTTTAAATGACTGGATAGCAACCGATAATGAACATAGTTATTATTTTACTAAACAAATACATGGCTGGGGATGGGCTACATGGAAACGGGCCTGGAAACATTATGATTATGACATGAAAGATTGGCTTTCGTCAAACGCTGCTGCACAATTGAAAAACTATTATGGTGATCATTACATATTTTGGGAAAATATTTTTTCTAGTATGCAGCACAAAGGGAACGACATATGGGACTACCAATGGATGTATACCATTTACAAACAAAACGGTATTTCCATAAATCCAACGGCTAATTTAACCAAAAACATAGGTTTTGATAAAAATGCCACACATACTACTAATGCCGATTCAATTTATGTTAAATTAAAGCTGGATTCCCTTTCCGAAATTAAGCATCCCGATAACATGGCTATAAACATTGAAAATGATATACTATATTATAAACATTACCTTAATTTCGATCCTCAGGCTGAGCTGGAAAAAAGAAGACTTTCATGGAAATTAAAAAACAACTTAAAAAGGTTAAAAAGAAGGTTTTTGACCTGTTTCAAGTCTG
>NZ_JBFUKF010000183.1:0-10559 GCF_056400985.1 Mucilaginibacter sp. P4_G9
CATCTGTAGGGTATGATTTTGTAAAAACCATGAAACTGAAAGTATTGGAGGGCCGTGATTTTTCAAAAGATTATGCTACAGATTCTGTTGGTTTTATAATGAACGAAGCGGCCTTAAAAAGGATAGGGTATAAAAAACCTATAGGACAACCACTTACTTTTTGGGGTAAACATGGTAAAATTATTGCCGTGATACAGGATTTTCACTTTAACTCTATACACGAACAAATAAAACCGATGATTCTGCGTGCTGGTGAAAATGAAAATTATGGCAACATATTGATAAGAACGCAGCCAGGCAAAACAAAAGAAGCCCTGGCCAGTATAGAAAAGCTATGCAGACAGYTTAACCCGGCATTTCCGTTCACCTATTATTTTAGCGACGAAGAATACCAGAAACTGTACCAGAACGAGCAGATCGTTGACAGACTATCAAACGCATTTGCCTTCCTGGCTATATTTATATCATGCCTTGGCTTGCTGGGTTTAGCCATGTTCACGGCCGAGCAGCGTATTAAAGAAATTGGCATTCGTAAAGTATTGGGTGCAAGTGTGCAATCGCTGTTTGCTTTGCTGTCCTCAGAGTTTTTATTACTGGTGATTATAGCCTTGTTTATTGCGCTGCCAATAGCCTGGTACGCGGCGGGCCAATGGCTACAGGGTTTTGCTTACCGAACCCCAATACAATGGTGGATGTTTGCCTTATCTGGGGCGTTAATAATTATGATAGCCTTTGCAACGGTAAGTTTTCAAGCCATAAAAGCAGCACTTATTAACCCGATAAAAAGTTTAAGAAGCGAATAAGAAGCTGAAAGCCGAAGGCTTAAAGCTAAAAGCGATAAACAAGATTATAAAAGTTTTAGGCTTTGTGCCTTTAGCTTCAAGCTTAAAAAATATAGCAATGATCAAAAATTATTTAAAAATCGCATGGCGCAACATTGTTAAAAATAAGGTTCATACCTTTATTAATGTAGCGGGGCTATCTGTTGGTATGGCGGTGGCCATGCTTATAGGGCTGTGGATATGGGATGAACTATCCTTTGATAAGTATCACCAAAATTACTATCATGTGGCCCAGGTAATGACCACCCAAACAGCCAACGGTGAAACGATAACTTTCGGGTCGACCGTGGTGCCGCTTAGTGCAGAACTGCGAACCAAATACAGCAGTGATTTTAAATTAACGGCCCTTACCTGGGAGAGTACACATATACTGGCTGTTGGCGATAAAAAGATCTCCCAAAACGGCATGTGGGCCGAGCCTGGTCTGCCTTCTATACTTTCATTAAAAATGATAAAAGGTAGTTACGCCAACTTTAAGGATCCTTCATCTTTTGTACTGTCGCAATCTGTAGCTATCGCCCTTTTTGGCAACGCCGACCCCATAAATAAGGTAGTACGGATTGATAACAAAACCGATATGAAGGTAGCCGGAGTTTACCAGGATCTGCCTTATAATACCACCTTTTATCCAACTAAATTTATGTTACCCTGGAGCAGCCCCGCAAACTGGTGGAACACGCAAAGCGGTGCATGGGATAACCATGGCTGCCATTTATTCGCACTGATGAACATGAATGCCGATTTTGATAAAGTATCGGCCAAAATCAGGAACATTACCAAGCCGCATTTTAAGACAAATGACGAGGTGATGCAAATACACCCCATGGCCAAATGGCACCTGTACAGCGATTTTAAAAACGGCAAATCAGTTGGCGGCCGCATTGAGTTGGTATGGCTGTTCGGCATCATTGGTATGTTTGTATTGCTGCTGGCCTGTATCAATTTTATGAACCTAAGCACCGCCCGCAGCGAAAAACGTGCAAAAGAAGTGGGTATTCGTAAAGCGATAGGTTCCGTGCGCTCACAACTGGTAAAACAGTTTTTGAGTGAATCGCTGATGTTTGCATTTTTGGCTTTGGTGGTTACGCTTGTAATGGTTTTAGTGACCTTGCCGTATTTTAACAACCTTGCTGATAAGCAAATTGCCATGCCGTTTACTAATGCCTGGTTCTGGGCAGCGGCTTTGAGCTTTACATTTTTTACCGGCATCATAGCAGGTAGTTATCCGGCATTTTACCTTTCGGCCTTTGAGCCTATCAAAGTATTAAAAGGGACTTTTCGTGTTGGGCGCTTTGCTTCGCTGCCGCGTAGGGTTTTGGTGGTGGTGCAGTTCACAGTGTCTATTGTGCTCATTATTGGCACCATTATCGTTTTCAGGCAAATTCAGTTTGCGCGCAGCAGGCCTATTGGCTATACCCGCGAGGGCCTAATTACGATTGATATGAACACCCCCGAAATTTATGGCCATTATGAAGCCATGCGGAACGACCTGATTCAAACCGGTGCAGTGGCCGATATGACAGAATCAAACAGTTCAACAACGCARGTATGGGCAAACAATAATGGCTTCGACTGGGCTGGAAAAGCCCCTGGTTTCGATCCGCTATTCGGTACTATCGCCGTAACTTATGATTATGGTAAAACCGTTGGCTGGAAGGTAATTGAAGGTCGCGATTTTTCGAGAAGCTTCCCTACAGATACCGGCGCGTTTATATTAAATGAATCGGCAGTAAAACTAAGCGGACTTAAAAACCCTATTGGTAAAATCATGCATTGGGCAGGTAAAAGCCACGTTATAACCGGTGTGGTAAAAGATATGGTAATGGAATCGCCATATAAATCCACCATCGCTACCGTTTTTCATATGGACCCGGGTTGGGTTAACCTTATTACCCTGCGCGTAAATCCTAAAGTTCCTATGCGCGAAGCCCTGAGCAAAATTGAGCCCGTATTTAAAAGATACAATCCCGGCAGCCCCTTCCAGTTTAAGTTTAATGATGATGAATATGCCCGCAAATTTAGCGACGAGCAGCGTATTGGTAACCTGGCAACGGTGTTTGCAGTGCTGGCTATCTTTATCAGTTGCCTGGGCTTGTTTGGGCTGGCATCGTTTGTGGCCGAACAACGCATAAAGGAGATAGGGGTGCGTAAGGTGCTTGGCGCATCGGTGGCAAACCTATGGCGTTTATTATCAACCGAGTTTGTGGTGCTGGTAGTTATATCATTACTTATTGCAATCCCTGTGGCTTATTATTTTATGAACGGCTGGCTTCATCAATACCAGTACCGGTCGCCAATAACCTGGTGGATATTTGCACTATCGGGTACAGGGGCAATTGCCATTACATTAATTACGGTAAGCTTTCAGGCTATTAAAGCAGCGCTGATGAACCCGGTGAAAAGCCTGCGCTCGGAATAGAGTCAGGGATTAAGAGTCAAGAATCAAGACAGAAGTTAAGTGGGGTTATTGCAGGATCAGCAAACTGACAGAACCAACGAACAAGTGAACTAATGAACCAACATCGTGATAAAAAACTATTTAAAAATCGCCTGGCGAAACCTTACGCGTAACAGGGTGCATACTTTTATTAATATAACCGGGCTATCGGTGGGTATGGCTGTGGCTACGCTTATTGGTTTGTGGATCTGGGACGAGCTGTCATACGACAAGTATTTTAAAAACTATGACCGGCTGGTACAGGTTATGCAGCATCAAACCTTTAATGGTAATGTAGGCACACAATCTGATATACCTATGCCATTGGGTTATAAACTGCGGGATGACTATCAGAATGATTTTAAGTATGTGGTACTATCTACCTGGACATACGCACACATTCTCTCATTCGGTAATAAAAAATTAACCCAACAGGGAAACTATATGCAGGCCGAAGCACCCGACCTGTTCAGCTTAAAAATGATCAAAGGCACACGATCTGGTCTAAAAGACCCATCGTCTATCATTCTCTCTGCATCACTGGCTAAGGCACTTTTTGGTGACACTAATCCCATGTTTAAAGCCTTAAAGATCGACAATAAATGGAACGTTAAGGTTACCGGCGTTTATGAAGATTTGCCGCATAATAACAGCTTAGCTGAAGTGGCATTTATTGCACCGTGGGATTTGTACATGACTACTCATGTAAAAACAAACATTACACAATGGGGTAATAATTCATGGCAGCTATTTGCACAGCTAAGCCCCAATGCAGATATAAACAAGGTATCGGCCAGGATAAAAGATTTGAAACTGAATGCTTTTGCCGCTGAGGGCAATAAGTTGGGTTTATCTTTTAAGCCAACTGTGTTTTTGCACCCGATAAGCAAATGGCATTTATATTCGGAGTTTAAAAATGGTATTAATACCGGCGGGGCTATACAATTTGTATGGATGTTTGGTATTATTGGCATATTTGTATTGCTGCTGGCTTGTATCAATTTCATGAACCTAAGCACGGCCCGGTCAGAAAAACGGGCCAAGGAAGTAGGTATACGCAAAACGGTAGGATCGTTGCGAGGCCAGCTTATTGGTCAGTTTTTGGTRGAGTCGGTGCTGATCTCGGCCTTTGCCTTCTTGTTTTCCGTCCTTATTGTACAACTCATTTTGCCCTGGTTTAACCAGGTGGCCAATAAAACCATGCAGGTATTATGGGCCAACCCTGTGTTTTGGATACTGGGAATTGGTTTTAGCCTCATAACAGGGCTAATAGCGGGTAGTTACCCTGCTTTTTACCTGTCGTCATTTAAGCCGGTGAAAGTTTTAAAAGGAACATTTAAGGCCGGGCGAATGGCTGCATTACCCCGTAAAGTACTGGTGGTTTTACAATTTACGGTTTCCGTTACTTTAATCATAGGTACTATTATTGTTTTCAGACAGGTGCAATTCACCAAGAACAGACCAATAGGTTATGATCGCACCGGCCTTATACAGATAGAAATGAAAACGGATGCTATTCATCAGCACTTTACGGCAGTAAGGAATGACCTGCTACAGTCGGGAACAATAGTTGAAATGGCCGAGTCTGATAGTCCATTAACAGGAGTATATTCCAATAATAGTGGTCTTACCTGGAGGGATAAGGATCCTAATTTGCAGGATGATTTCGGCACTGTTCCAGTAAGCCCTGAATTTGGAAAAACGGCTGGGTGGAAACTTACCGATGGGCGCGATTTTTCAAGGGATATTTTAACAGATTCATCTGGAATGGTACTGAACGAAGCGGCTGTAAAATTCATGAACTTTAAACACCCGGTTGGCGAAACCATTAAATGGTACAAGACTTTTAAAGTTATAGGCGTAGTGAAGGATATGGTTATGTCATCACCCTATGACCCCGTAAAACCGACTATATTTTATCTGGTTTCGTATGCTCCCGGGATAGTTGATATCAGGCTGAACACCAGCAAAAGTGCCAGCGAAGCATTACATAAAATTGAAGCTGTATTTAAACAGTATGACCCGGCCAGCCCTTTCGATTATAAATTTACCGATGAAGAGTATGCCCAGAAATTTGCCAACGAAGAGCGCGTAGGTAAACTTGCCGGCTTCTTTACCCTGCTGGCCATCTTTATCAGCTGTATGGGTTTATTCGGCATGGCATCATTTATGGCCGAGCAGCGCACCAAGGAAATTGGGGTACGCAAGGTGCTGGGCGCATCGGTATTTGGTTTGTGGCGCTTGATGTCGTTAGATTTTGTGGTGCTGGTTTCTATATCATTACTGATAGCTATACCTACTGCCTACTATTTTATGCAAGGCTGGATAAAAGATTACAAGTACCACGCCGAGCTTTCCTGGTGGATTTTTGGGGCAACCGCCATCGGCTCTATCACGATCACCCTGCTCACGGTAAGCTACCAAAGTATAAAAGCCGCGTTGATGAACCCCGTAAAGAGTTTAAGGAGCGAATAATGAATGTTACAATAAAAATGAAAAATACACTTCGCCTTTTTTTGATGCTGCTAACAATGACTGGCGGGCTGGTTAACATGGCCAAAGCACAGGATACCGTTCTTAGAATACCCGAAATGGGAAGGCTCGACTCTTTAAATTCGGGTATATTAAATCAAAAAAGGCTTATACAGGTATTTATTCCGCCAAATTATAAATCCGGAAGTGCCGATAAATACGATGTATTATATGTACTTGATGGCGGCAACTGGAATACAGGCTTAATAAAACAGGTTCAGCACTTTTTAGAGGGAGAAGGCTATATGCCCCCAACAATAATTGTGAGTGTTTTGGGTATCGACCGGAACAAAGACCTTACACCAACTCATTTAGAAGGTTGGAAAACATCGGGTGGGGCGGATAAATTCCTTGGGTTTATTAAAAATGAGTTGATCCCCTATGTTGATAAAACATACCCCTCCAACGGCGATAATACACTTTGGGGACATTCATTAGGTGGCTTGTTTGTGATGTACGCGATGTTAAATGAACCAAAAGCGTTTAAGTCGTATATCGCGGTCGACCCCAGCCTTTGGTGGGATAAGTGCTATCTGCCCAAAATAGCGGCCGATAAACTGCCTGCTTTAGCCGGTTCAAATACCACACTTTTTATAAGCGGCCGGGAGGGAAAGGATGGTAAATCGATGAGGATTGATACCATGGATGCCGTCCTTAAAAAAGCTGCCCCTACAGGCTTAGCCTGGAAAATTCTTAGCTATCCCGATGAAACACATAGTTCGGTAAGGCTAAAAAGCATTTATGACGGGTTAAAATTTACCTATGCCGGCTCCGCCGGTTCTATTGAATTTCACCCGATGAATGGTATTGTTTTGAAAGACAAACCTATTAAAATATGGTATTTTAACGATACTACAAAAGTGCGTTATACGCTTGATGGAACAGCTCCCACAACCTTATCTGCAAAAGCACAGCCCGAGATAACGTTAACCGGCGCTGCCACGGTTACTTATAAACGTTTCACCAGGCGCAGTCGCTATGATAAAACCTCGGCCGGTAATTTTACAATTGGAAAAACGCTGCATCCTGTTTCAAAACAAAAAAATGTAAAACCGGGTGGGTTTAACTATGCCTATTATGAGGGAGAATGGGAAAAATGGCCGGATCTTAAAAGTTTAAATCCCGTAAAGACAGGAATAACAAACAACGATTTTGATGCAGAAAAGCTGCCGCGAAAAAATAATTTCGCCCTGGTTATTGATGGACTGCTGGAAACAAAGGAAGAGGGGTATTATATATTTATTTTAGATGCCGACAAAGATTCGAAATTATATCTTGACAATAAGCTATTGATACAATGGGACGGTAATTACAACCGCCGGACGTACACGTATATAATACCATTGACAAAAGGATTTTACCCTTTACGGTTAGAATACCTGCATAAAAATGAAGACTTTAAATTAAAGCTGAGTTACCTTACGCCAGGCACCATGAATACTAAAGAGCCAATCCCTATCCCTTTAACAGCGCAATATAGCCACAATTAGGAGTTCATCATTACCAAAAACAAAAGATCCGGTATTGTTTACACCGGATCTTCTGTTTTAATCTTTAGGCTTTTGCTTTCCGCCTTTGGCTTATTAGCAGTATTGCTCAAAAGCACCGATCAGGTTATCGGCTATCATTTGTGCAGGGCGGCCTTCTATCTKGTGACGCTCGATAATGTGAACCAGTTTACCATCTTTAAACAAAGCCATCGCGGGCGATGACGGAGGATAAGGCAACATGTAGTTGCGTGCAGCATCAACCGCTTCTTTTTCCATACCTGCAAAAACGGTAACTAATTTATCAGGATGTTTTTGGTTAGCAGCAGCTATCCTTGCAGCCGGGCGTGCGTTGGCAGCAGCGCAACCGCAAACAGAATTCACCATTACAAATACAGTTCCTTCGCTTTCAATTGCGTTTTTTACTGCGTCGGCATCTTTCAGCTCCTCAAAACCCACCTTTGTTAAATCTTCCCGCATTGGGGCAACTAAATATTCTGGATACATAATATATTTCTTTTTTTAGATTTTATCGATTACAAAAATAACAAATGATTAACAGTTTACGTTTATAAAACGCAATAATAACAATTTGCTGACGATGTACTTTTTAGATAACCATCAGGCCATAAGTCGTTTGTTCAAAATCGCTATTGATTTATACATAGTAATAGTTATATTGCAAACCCTAATTAATTGATTTTGATGAAACAAAAGACATCTGATATCAGTACGGTTGTTATTATTAATAAAAACCAGCAACCTACACGTTCTTTACAAATTAAAACCAAACACCTCAACAGGCTCCGCCATTATGCAATCAGCATACTATCGGTAATAGTGGTAATGGTGGGAGTTATAATTTATTTAAGATCGCAAAACTCGCAGCAGGAAATTGAAAAACAAAAACTGCTGGCACAAATAGCAAAGCTTAAGATAGCCGCCCCTGCACAAATGGTCGCGCCGGCCGATGTTAAAGAAGGCAGCGCGCAATCATACATCCAGGCTATTGAAGGCAAGCTAAAAACCATCAATGATTATTTACGCCGTCGTGGTTTAAAAGGCTTCTCCACCAAAGGCCTTGGCGGCGATGGCAATGCCGAAGGCAAAACATTACCCGATACAGAAGTTTACTCTCTTTACAACGATTACCTGAATCACCTGATGGGTACCATCGCTTTTACCCCAATGGGTTATCCCCGTGTCAGCTCATTTACATCATTTTTCGGTTACCGCAGCGATCCATTTGATACCGGCAGTGCCGAGTTTCACCCGGGGATTGATTTTAAAGGTAAACGTGGCGATGAAGTGAAATGTACGGCAAGCGGCAAAGTGGTTTTTGCAGACTGGGCCGGTGGTTACGGTAAATGCATCCGTATACAACATATCAATAATATCCAAACTGTTTACGGGCACCTATCCAAAATAAAGGTAAAAGTAGGACAGGAAGTGAACGTAGGCGACGAGATAGGCCTTGTAGGCTCAACAGGGCACTCAACCGGCGCGCATTTACATTACGAAGTACGCGTGAACGGCAAACCTGTAAACCCGGTTAAATATTTAACTTTAAACAAATAGGTGAGTGGTGAGGAGTGAGTTGTCAGTGGTGAATGGTGAGTAAGGGATTTACTTATCAATTAAATAAACTTACCATTCACCACTGACGACTGACCACTCACCATTCACTACTCACCATTTCATCCCCACACAAAAACATGGCTATTTTCGGAAAAAAAGACAAAGTGGCGCTTGACCTTCAGGCTATATCAACCCTAATAAGCGAGGGAAGCGTTTTAGAAGGCAGCCTTAAAGCTCCCTCATTTGCCCGTATTGACGGATTGGTAAATGGAGATGTAACAGTTGATGAAGGTTTAATACTTGGCGAAAAGGGCCAGGTAAAGGGTAACATAGTTACCAAAGAAATTGTGGTTTATGGTATCGTTAACGGCGACATCCAAACCAGCTCCCTGGAAATAAAAGCAAGCGGCGAAATTACCGGCAGCATAAAAACTCAAACCCTGTTGGTTGAAACCGGCGGTGTTTACAATGGGCAGCTAACTATGCAGCAGGAGCTGAAGTAGAAGAATTATACGAGCTGTATACCCGGAATAAATTGGAAATGCTTCTTATTGTATGTATAAAGCGGTAAGTGATAATATAATGCTGTTGCTGCAATAAGTGTATCTGCAATGCCAGGTCTGTGGCTCAATGTCAATTTTTTAAAAAGGTCAGTAAAGATTTCCGAGATATCCGTATTAATTGGAATCGTTGTGTATTTATTTAACTGTTTTTCAATTCTTTTAAAATCGGCCTTATCTTTTGCTCCCACCATAAATTCGGCAACGGTAATACTGCTGATACAAATACATTAGTATTTAGGAGTTCTATCTCTTCCTTTACTTTAATGTTACCACGATAAAGTTCAATGAGGATATTTGTATCGAATATTACCATTTAGAGGCCCAGGCTTTGGCTCTTATTTCGTCAATAGATGGAAAGTCGGGTGCAGCACCAAAACTTTCAAACAACTCGCTTACATTGACCTTTCTCCCTTCTGGCGGAGTTGGATGATTGGGCAAAGTTGAGCTGCCTATCTCTACAACAATCACTTCAACCTTTTTGCCAAAAAACTTTTTAGGCATTTCAATGCTGTGATTCTTTTCGTCGGGAACTAAAACCTGTTTGTACATTGCCTTATCTATCTATTCAAAGATACAAATTCAACTATCATATTTCAAAGAGAACTATTGTCAACTCAAAAGCAAAAAACCTTTGCGCCTTAGCCCCTTTGCACAATACCTTTACAAGGCATTCTTGCATGAGAAAATCCTCTACCCCCAAATCCTACTTTTCTTCCATTTCATTTTCACAAACTTATAAGTTAAATTTGCATCAAAATTGAAATGATATGTCATCAGTAGAAACTGCTTTCGTTAAATACAAAGTAAAAGACCTTTCGTTAGCCGAATGGGGCCGCAAGGAAATTGAACTGGCCGAGGCTGAAATGCCGGGCTTAATGGCCTTACGCCAGGAGTACGGACCAACCCAGCCTTTAAAAGGCGCACGTATTGCAGGCTGCCTGCACATGACCATCCAAACAGCTGTGTTAATTGAAACATTGATTGAGCTTGGTGCCGAAGTTACCTGGTCGTCATGTAATATATTCTCTACCCAGGATCATGCCGCTGCCGCTATTGCTGCTGCCGGTACTTCTGTTTACGCCTGGAAAGGTATGAACGCCGAAGAATTTGACTGGTGTAT
>NZ_JBFUKF010000184.1:0-10461 GCF_056400985.1 Mucilaginibacter sp. P4_G9
GATTTTATCCACCAGTTTGAAATGAAGGTTTTGGCCGGCCGTGCTTTTTCTGAATCATTTGGAACGGATACCACCAAAGCCATTGTCATTAACGAGGCCGCTTCAAAAATGCTGGGCTACCTGAAACCCGGCGATGCTGTTGGACACAATTTCAATCAATGGGGGCGAACAGGTAAAATAATTGGCGTGGTAAAAGATTTTCACTTTCAAGGCTTACAAACCCAGGTAAAACCATTGAACATGCGTATTAACCAACGTGGATTAAATGTATTTACTTTAAAAATAGGGGTAAATGACATTCCAGTCACCATAAAAACTATCCAGGATAAATGGAAATCGCTTGTACCCGAGCGACCGTTCAATTATGTTTTTGTTGATGCAACCTTTGATAAGCTTTACGCGTCTGATAATAGGTTTGGCACCCTGTTCTTATATTTCGCGATACTTGCCATATTTATTTCGTGCCTGGGTTTGCTTGGCCTGGCATCGTACAGCACCATCCAGCGTACCCGCGAAATCGGGATCCGCAAGGTATTGGGCGCATCGGTATTCGGTATAGTGAATATGCTATCGCTGGAGTTTGTGATACTGGTAGGTATTTCGGCGTTGATTGCTTTCCCGCTTGCTTATTATGGCATGCATAGCTGGTTAAAGGATTTTGCTTATCGAATCAGCATCAGCTGGTGGGAGTTTGCCCTGGCAGGCATAATTGCCCTTATGATAGCGCTTACCACGGTAAGCTTCCAGGCTATTAAAGCGGCGCTCACAAACCCGGTTAAGAGTTTGCGGRGCGAGTAGGCGTTTATTGGTTCATTAGTTCACTGGTTTCATTAGTGGAAGGCGGTAAAACTTAGTTTGATCTGCTGACCGCGCAACCAAAAAGCTAATGAACCATACAAGACCAATGAACTAATGAACCATTGAACTAATGAATCAAATAACATGTTTAAAAATTACTTAAAAATTGCCTGGCGGAGCCTGATAAAAAACAAGCTGTATTCTGCTATTAACATTGGCGGCCTTGGGGCGGGTATGGCCGTTAGTTTTATGCTGCTGTTATATGTTTATAATGAGTTTACCTACGATAAATTTTATCAGAACAGCGATAGCATCTATAAAGTGATGCGTAACCAGCCGTCAAACGGTGAGATTCTTACCGGCGATGCCACACCAGTACAGGTAGCCGGGGTGTTGCAAAAAGAGTATCCCGATATTGCATACGCCGCGCGTACAAACTGGGCTTACGATCAGCTTTTTAATTATAACAACAAGCCGCTCAAATTTTCATTGATGGCTGCCGATGCTTCGTTCCTGGATATTTTTAAGCTTGATTTTGTTAAAGGTAATAAAACCGATGCGTTTAAAGATCTGAGCTCGGTTATCATGTCAGAATCGGCTGTTAAAGCGCTGTTTGGTAAGCAGGATCCTATAGGTCAAACAGTAAAATTGAATGGCAGCACACTGGTAAAAATAAGTGGTGTTTTTAAAGACCTGCCCCAAAATTCCAGCTTTAGGTTTAAGGCTTTAATGTCGTGGAAATTGTTTGAATCAACCATGCCATGGGTTAAAAATTCTGGCTGGGGCAATTATTCGTTCAAAACCTTTGTCAAGTTGAAACCAGGTGTAGATGTGGCCAAGTTTAACCCTAAAATTACAAAGCTGATAGCCCATAATGATCCTTTTAATAAAGAAAATGAGCTGTTTTTATACCCTTTTAACAAAATGCACCTGTACAGTGAATTTAAAAACGGTAAGGCCACAGGTGGCGGCAGTATTGAGTATGTAAGACTGTTCCTGTTCCTGGCAATCGGGATCCTGGTGATAGCCTGTATCAATTTTATGAACCTGTCAACAGCACGTTCTGAAAAACGATCACGCGAGGTGGGGATCCGCAAGGTAGTAGGCGCCCGCAGGTTTGCCATTATCCAGCAGTTCATGGGCGAATCGATATTGACATCTTTCCTTGCTTTTATTTTTGCCGCATTATTAATGGGATCGCTGATGGGGCGTTTTCAGGAGATAATTGGTAAGCAACTCATTATACCGTTTAGCAACCCTTTAACCTGGTTAGCCGTAATTGGCGTAACATTGCTTACAGGGATCCTTGCCGGCAGTTACCCGGCCTTGTTCCTGTCGTCGTTTAAACCAATAAAAGTGTTAAAAGGCCTTAACAAAGCCGGCAAAACAACATTTTACTCCAGGCAGGTACTGGTTGTAATACAGTTTGTATTTGCTACATGCCTGATACTTTCAAGTATCCTGATTTATAAACAGATCAGCTATATAAAAAACAGGCCGGTTGGCTACTCACAAAATGGTTTGTTGGAGTTTTCTATTGAAGGCAGCATCCAAAAAGAGTTTGAAAACTTCAGGCGGGATGCCATTAACGCCGGAGCTATTACCGATGCAGCAATTACATCAAGTACTATTGCCAGTGCCAACAGCAGTAGCTGGGGCATTACCTGGCCCGGTCAATTGGCAGGAGAAGATAAAATTCCTATTGATCAGTTGGTTACCAGCTATCATTTTATCCCCACATATGGTCTGCAACTTTTGGCAGGCCGCGATTTTTCAATAGATCACGTTGCTGATAGTTCGTCTGTTATGCTGAATGAAGCCGCGGTAAAAATGATGCGGCTAAAAGATCCATTAGGCCAGATAATAAAGTGGCAGGATAGAAAATGTACTGTTGTAGGGGTTGTAAAAAACTTTGTATGGGACTCACCATATGAACCCGTGAAGCCGGTGATCATCGGCTTTGATAAAAACTGGGCAGGGACTATCGGCGTACGGTTAAATCCAAAAATATCGGTATCAAAAAGCCTGGCGACCATCGAGTCCCTCTACAAAAAATATAACCCCGAATACCCTTTTGAATACAAGTTTGTAGACGAAAATTTTAGCCGCAAGTTCCAGACAGAGAAATTGCTGGGTACGTTATCGAGCGCGTTCACGGTGCTGGCCATTATCATATCATGCCTTGGCTTGTTCGGCTTAGCTTCCTTCGCCGCCGAACAGCGTAAAAAGGAGATCGGGATCCGTAAAGTATTAGGGGCAACTGTAAGCAGCCTGTGGTTCAACCTGTCAAGTGAGTTTTTGCAACTGGTAATCATCTCCTTTGTTATCGGCTCTGCTATCAGCTATTATTACATGGATAAATGGTTATCCCAGTACACTTATCGCACTAATATCAGTGCGTGGGTATTTGTGGCTACTATATCCATAAGCGTGGCCGTATGCCTTGCAACCGTTAGCTGGCAGGCTATTAAAGCGGCTTTGAGCAACCCTGTTAAAAGTTTGAGAAGCGAATAAAATCGTTCATTGGTTCACTGGTTCATTGGTTCACTGGTTCATTAGTTCATTGGTCTTATCTGTTGGCTAATTGGGTCGGTTATGTTGATAATGGCTTGTGGCTGGCGAATTCAGACTGCAGGGTCTACGCTCCTCCACCAATGAACTAATGAACCAGTGAACTAATGAACTACGAATCATACAACACCAATGAACTAATGAACCATTGAACCAAATACCATGTTTAAGAATTTTATAAAAATCGCCTGGCGCAATTTATTGCGCAATAAATCATTTTCGTTGATCAACATATCGGGGCTGGCCATAGGAATGGCAAGCGCGGCGCTTATCCTTTTCTGGATTCAGAACGAATTGAGCTATGACCAGTTTCATCAAAATCGCGATAGGCTATACCTGGCTTATAACCGGGCTGTTTTTGATGGCAAGCTTTGGTGCTGGGGAACTACACCGAAGATCATGTCGAAGACATTGAAGCAGGATTACCCCTCCGTTGAACAAAGCGCGCGTACAACATCAGCAAGTTTCTTGTTTAGCCTTGGCGATAAACACCTGAACCTGGATGGTAACTTTACCGACCCGGATTTTTTGACCATGTTTAATTTCCCGCTGGTGGAAGGCAATCCAAAAACGGCGCTTAATACAGTCAATTCCATAGTTATTACGCAAAAGCTGGCAAAAAAGCTATTTGGAGAACAAGATGCGATGGGTAAAGTGATACGTATTGACAGCGTTGACCATTTTACAGTGACAGGGGTAATGAAGGATTTGCCCAACAACACCCGTTTTGATTTTGAATACCTGATGCCCTGGAGCTATCTGAAAAAAACAGGTGGCGATGACGAGTACTGGGGTAACAACTCTGTGCAAACCTGGGTGCTTACTAAACCCAATGTTACCGAAGATCAGCTTAATAAACAGGTGATCAACATTACCAAATCGCACTCCGATCAAAAAGACCAGGAAGTGTTTATGCACCCTGCTGCCAAATGGCATTTATATTCCAAATTTGAAAATGGCAAAATAACCGGCGGTAAAATTGAGTCGGTAAGGTTGTTTGCTGTTATCGCGGCATTTATTTTATTGATAGCCTGTATCAATTTCATGAACCTAAGCACTGCCCGGAGCGAAAAACGCGCCCGCGAAGTTGGTATCATGAAAGCGATAGGTGCAAAAAAAGGTTCGATCATCACACAATTTTTGGGCGAAAGCATCCTTATCGCTTTTATTGCAGGTATAATAGCCATTATCATTGTGCAGGTTAGTATGTCGGGCTTCAATCAGTTGACTGATAAACGGTTATTTGTACCTTATGGCAGTATTTATTTCTGGCTGGCCGGTTTAAGTTTTGTTTTATTTACGGGGATAATAGCCGGCAGTTACCCGGCTTTCTTCCTGTCGTCATTTAAGCCGGTTAGTGTTTTAAAAGGATCATTTAAAAAGGTAGATGCCGCAATTAGTCCGCGCAAAATATTGGTAGTAGTTCAATTTACTTTCGCCATTATCCTCATCATCTGTACCATCCTCATCCGCGACCAGATGCAATACGCCCAAAACAGGGATCTTGGATACAAAAAAGACAACCTGGCATATACCATGATGTCGGGCAGTATTGATAAAAACTTCAAGATGATCCGCAATGAACTGGTAAGCAGTGGGGCAGCAGTATCGGTTACTAAAACCAACTCGCCGGTTACCCAACGGTGGAGCGACAGCTGGGGGTTTGACTGGAAAGGAAAAGAGCAAAGTCAGAAAATAGATTTTATCATGTACAACACCGATGGCGACTTTGTAAAAACCATGGGTTTAAAAATAGCCGCCGGCAGGGATATCGATATAAATACTTATCCTACAGACTCAACAGCCATATTGCTGAACGAAGCCGCGGTAAAAGTAACCGGCTTTAAAGACCCAATAGGACAGATCATCAAACGGGATAGCCATAATTTGGTGGTAGTAGGTGTGATTAAAGATTTTATTATCGAATCGCCATACCAGCCTATTAAAGCTATGATTATCCAGGGACCTAAATCATGGTTTAACGTGGTGCATTATAAGCTTAACCCTAATAACACTACCGCCGAAAACCTGAAACGTGCGGAAGCCGTGTTTAAAAAATATAATCCAGAGTACCCGTTTGAATATCATTTTGTTGACGATGAATACGCGAAAAAATTCAACGACGAACAAAAAGTGGGCACCTTAGCCAGCCTATTTGCCGGCCTAACCATATTTATATCATGCCTTGGGTTGTTCGGTCTTGCCGCATATATGGCACAAAACCGCCAAAAGGAAATTAGTGTACGTAAAGTGCTCGGCGCATCGGTGTCAAACCTTACTGGTATGTTATCAAAAGAGTTTTTAATGCTTGTACTTATTTCCTTCGCTATAGCATCACCAATTGCCTGGTGGGGCATGCACAAATGGCTGGAAACATATACCTACCGCATTACCATCCAGGTTTGGGTATTTGTAATGGCAGGGCTGGTAACCGTAATAGTTGCACTGGCAACCGTAAGCTTCCAATCCATTAAAGCGGCATTAGCCAATCCGATAAAGAGTTTGAGGAACGAGTGATTTTGGACTTTCAGACAAAGGACTTTTAGACAAAGGACTTTCAGACAAAGGACTTTCAGACAAAGGACTTTTAGACGAAGGAACAAAGACTTTTGGACGCAGGATTTTTAGAGCAAGGAGTAAAGACTTTTGGACGAAGGACTTTCGGACAAAAGATGTGTTTGTCTTCTTTTTGTCCTTTGTCCAAAAGTCTTTTGTCTGAAAGTCCAAAATCTTACTCTCCTGTTCGCCTATGCACAATGACCGTCCGCTATCGTACGGTTTTGTATTTTGGTTTTATTTTTAATTTGCTGATATTTAGGTTTTTATGTAATTGGTACGGGTTTTAGTATTCTAATAGTATAACCATAAAACATTAGCCTTATGTTAAAGAATTATATTAAAGTAGCCTGGCGAAACCTTATCAAACATAAAGTTTTCTCCATCATCAATGTAAGCGGTTTAGCCATTGGCGTGGCTGCTTTCTGGCTCATAAGCCTTTACGTGGCTGATGAATGGAGCTATGACCGATACAATAAAAAAGCCGACCGGATTTTCCGGGTTACCCAGCATGGCGAATGGAACGGCGGTAAGTTTAACCTCGCGGTTACATCGGCACCTTATGGGCCGACATTAAAAAATGATTACCCCGAAGTTGAAGAGTTTGCGCGTGTTGATGCCGAGGGTGGTGGCAAAATAACGTACGGCGATAAGCAGATAAACGAAGGAGGGATCCTTTTTACAGACAATGCCATCTTCAATGTATTTAGCTATCACTTTTTATCCGGCGAACCTGCATCTGCTTTAGCCAGGCCGCAAACCGTTGTTTTAACCAAAACGCTTGCTGTTAAGCTTTTTGGCGATACAGATAACGCAGTGAACAAAACGGTAATGCTCAATGAGCAACCTAACACGGTTACCGGTGTTATTGACGATGTACCTGCAAATTCGCACTTTACATTTGCTGCTTTACGCTCATTTCCATCGGGTTATACCGATAGATGGGGCAATTCTGGCATCTATACCTACCTTTTGCTGAAGGACCATAACGATTTTAAAAAGATAGAGGCAAGTTCTGGTGTATTCTTTAACAAATACCTGAAAGGCGACCTGGGCAAAATGAGCTTCCGGATGGAACTGCAGCCGCTAACGGCTATCCACCTCAAATCAAATTTAGATTATGAGATAGGCACTAACGGCAATATTACTTATGTATATGTGTTCGGCATTGTAGCATTGCTGATACTGGCTATAGCGGTTATCAATTATGTGAACCTAACCACCGCGCGTTCGTCTGTAAGGGTTAAGGAGATAGGGGTGCGCAAAGTTATAGGCTCCAGCAAAAACCAATTAATGCTGATGTTTTTTGCTGAATCTATTTTGTTGACAGCTATCGCTACGCTTTTGGCAGGGGCAGTCATCCAGTTTGTATTGCCGTATTTTAACCAGCTATCGGGCAAAACATTAATACTCTTGCAATTCGGGCTTACAAAAACCATCATTGCTTTTACAGTTTTCTCATTAGTAACAGGCATGCTGAGCGGTTTGTACCCGGCTTTGTTCCTGTCGGGTTTTCGTACTATTTCAGCCATGAAAGGCCAAATAGGCAACCAGGCATCTACCGTATTATTCAGGAAATCGTTGGTGGTGTTCCAGTTTGTTATCACCATTGTAATGATAGCTGGCTCGTGTATCATTTACCAGCAATTGCATTTTGTAATGAACAAAGATCTTGGCTTTAACAAGGCGCAGGTGCTTACTTTCCATATTAATGATAAATCGGCCCGAACTAAAATTGCTGCTATAAAAAGCCAGCTTTTGCAAAATCCTGCTGTGGAAAGCGTAGGCATAGCCGGTAACCCA
This sequence comes from Mucilaginibacter sp. P4_G9, assembly GCF_056400985.1. Lineage (NCBI taxonomy): Bacteria > Pseudomonadati > Bacteroidota > Sphingobacteriia > Sphingobacteriales > Sphingobacteriaceae > Mucilaginibacter > Mucilaginibacter sp. P4_G9. The sequence goes on from NZ_JBFUKF010000184.1 coordinate 7,729, forward strand.
ATTGGTAACAACAACATAGGCGGCGGCAGTTTTAACTTAGGTGCTGATGGAAAAGCAAACTCCGAATCGAAAATTGTAGAGAACCTGGTTGTTGATCAAGACTTTATCCCTACGCTGCAAATAAAAATGGCAAGGGGGCGCAATTTTTCATCATCAATGGTTACCGATCAAAAGCAATCCATCATTGTTAACCAAACCCTGGTTAATGAAATGGGCTGGAAGGATGCCGTAGGTAAATCCGTACGAACCGGGGTTGACGAAAAGGGCAACACGATATCGCAAACCATTATCGGCGTTGTAAAAGATTTTAATACCTACTCCCTTCAGCATAAGGTATCGCCTATGGTGATGGTAATGCCAGCCAAAGCAAACGACCAGGATAATATGTATGTACGCATTGGTAAAAACAACATCCAGGCTACATTAGATTATATTAGCAAAGTTTATGGTCGCTTTGATATCGAAAGCAAAGTAGAGTTTCACTTTTTAGATCAAAATTTTGCCAAACAATACCAATCCGAACAAAAGCAGGGCAGTATCCTGTTTGTATTTACCATACTGGCCATTAGTATAGCCTGCCTGGGGCTTTTCGGCCTGGTAACTTTTACCGCCGAGCAAAGGGTAAAAGAAATAGGTATCCGTAAAGTATTAGGCGCCAGCGTAGCAAACATTGTTACCCTGCTATCTCAGGATCTGATGAAACTGGTACTGGTGGCCACCGTAATTGCATCACCGTTGGCCTGGTACGGCATGAGCAAATGGCTGCAAAGCTTTGCTTACCGTATTGATATCCAATGGTGGGTGTTTGCCATTGCCGGTATTACAGCTATTGCCATAGCCTTTGTAACTGTTAGTGTACAATCTGTAAAGGCTGCCACTGCTAACCCGGCTAAGAGCCTTAAAAGTGAGTAAAAACGTTCACTGGTTCATTAGTTTATTGGTATTGTCTGGTTGGATCACGCAAGGAGGCATTTTAGATAGGCAGTCGCTTGTCAGTCCACTATGCCCGCGTTAACCAATGAACCATGAACCCCAAATATTTTGAGTGCAAGTGTAACCACAATCGTTAGCATGTTGTCAAAGGATTTATAATTGCCACCAATGAACCAGTGAACTAATGAACTAACGAGATGATAAAAAACTACATTAAAACCGCTTTCCGTACGCTTAAGAAAAACTTAGGGTTTACGGCTATTAATGTTTTGGGGCTGGCCCTGGGACTGGCAACCTGTTTGCTTATTGTTTTTTATGTGGTTGATGAGTTAAGTTATGATGGATTTAACCTGAATGCCGATAGGATTTACCGCCTGAATAACGATATCAAATTTGGTGGTAACGATCAATCATATGCCAGTTCGCCTGCACCACTTGCGGGGGCATTGGTAAGCGATTTTCCGGAGGTGGAAAAATCGACGAGGATGATTAACAGGGGTGGCTATAATGTAAAAAAAGGCAATCAGAATATTAAGGAAGATAGAATGATATTTGCTGATGCTTCCCTTTTTGATGTATTTACCTTACCCATGATTGCCGGCGACCCACACAAGGCCCTGGTTGAACCGCACACAGCAGTGATCAACGAAACTACAGCCAGGCGCTATTTTAACAACCCTTTGCAGGCCGTGGGTAAAACCTTAACTTTTAATGATAGCATATTATATAAAATAACCGGGGTCATCAGGGATATTCCAAAGCAATCGCACTTTAATTTCGGTTTCTTTTTATCAATGAGCACCCTTGCCGAAAGCAGGGAGAACGCCTGGTTCAGCAATAATTTTAATACCTATGTTTTATTAAAACCAGGGGCTGATCCACAGAAATTCAAAGCTAAATTACCCCAGCTGCTGCGTAAATACGCGGGACCGCAATTGCAAAGTATATTACACATCACCTTTGATGATTTTGAAAAGGCCGGTAACAAATACCAGCTTAACTTAATCCCGCTGAAAGATWTTCACCTTAAATCAAACAGCGTTTCGGAACTTTCACCTAATGGCAATATCCAGTATGTGTACATTTTTACCGCGGTAGCCATTTTTATATTGCTGATAGCCTGCGTAAACTTCATGAACCTGTCTACCGCGCGTTCATCAAACCGTGCACGCGAGGTGGGGGTTCGTAAGGTGCTGGGTTCGCCCCGTAAATACCTTATTTTTCAATTCCTGTCCGAATCGGTAATGGTTACGTTTATAGCGGCTGTGTTGGCTGTAATCACGGCTTATTTATTTTTACCGGTATTTAATCATATGGCCGACAAAACTTTGGCGCTCAGCCTTAGCTCCTTAAGCTGGCTGATACCGGGTATGCTGGTAGTGGTATTAGTGATTGGCTGCCTGGCAGGGTTTTATCCAGCGTTTTTCCTATCAGCTTTTCAGCCTATTGAAGTATTAAAAGGCAAGTTGGCCAATGGTTTTAAAGGCAGCTGGTTAAGGAGCTTTTTGGTAGTATTCCAGTTTTCAATCTCTATTTTCCTCATCATAGGCACGCTGGTTATCTACAACCAGTTAAAATATATCCAGCATAAAGATCTTGGCTATAATCGCAACCAGGTATTGATCATACACGGCACATATGACCTGGGTAAACATGCAAAAACATTTAAAGAAGAGGTAAAGCGACTACCCGGCGTAATGAATGCCACCATGACCGGCTTTTTGCCAACCATGGATTACCGCAACAGCAGCAGCATGTTCCCCGATCGTAACCTCGATCAAAAACGGGCCATACTTACGC
>NZ_JBFUKF010000185.1:0-10395 GCF_056400985.1 Mucilaginibacter sp. P4_G9
AATATGCTCCATTGAACCGCAAAAATATCTTTTTAAACCGATAATTGTATAAGGCTAATAAATTAACTATTGGGTTTGTAAATTAATCATTTGAATAAAATGCCCATCGCGAATAAAATGATTCATGATATTGAAACTAAACTGGGTACCAGTATATTAAAAGTGATACCGGTGAGTGGTGGGAGTATTAACAATGTTTATCGCCTGCAAACAGCAACAAAAAGGTTCCTTTTAAAGGTTAATAGCTTACATGATTATCCTGGCATGTTTAAACTTGAACAGGAGGGATTGGCTGCTATCAGATCAACTCAAAGCATTGCTGTACCCGATGTAATACTACAGGGTGAAACAGAGGCGGAGAGTTATTTAGTAATGCAATGGATAGAACCGGGCCTCAGCACACGCAAATCATCTCAAAAATTAGGAGAACAGTTGGCCCAAATGCATAGGCATACCTGGGAATATTTTGGTTTTACTACCGATAATTACATGGGATCGTTAACGCAAAGCAATACGAAGCATAGCACCTGGGGGGCTTTTTTTGTTGAGGAACGACTTAAGCCCATGATAAAAATTGGTTTTGAAAAACAACGATTAGGCAGTAACGATATACAATTATTTGAAAAACTGTATCAAAAACTCCCCGGTCTTTTTACTGAAGAACCGCCTGCTTTAGTACACGGCGATCTTTGGAGCGGCAATTACTTAATTGATACAAATGAACGTCCTTACCTTATAGATCCCGCAGTTTGCTATTGTAACAGGGAGTTTGATATTGCCATGACCACCTTGTTTGGAGGCTTTGATGCAGTTTTTTATGAAGCCTATGATAGCACTTTTCCGTTGCAAAAAGGTTGGAGACAAAGACTTAAGATCTGGAACCTGTACCCATTATTATTGCATGTAAACCTTTTTGGAGATAGTTATACCAATCAGGTGCGTACTACTTTGTCGGCGTTTGTTTAATAATTTTATTGTGCTACACCTTCAACAAAAACGGGGGTTTCTGTAACATTTACAGACAACTTACCTGCAACAGTATTAACGGTAGTTGTTGCAGCTTTATCAGATCCTGCTTTTAAAGTATAAATATTGGCTTTGGCAGTACCCAGGTCAAGAATATAAGTTGCTGTGCGGTTTTTTTGGTCGGGTATGGTTAACACATACATTTTTTTGGAACCGGAAATATATTTATCCACCAGGGGATCTGTATTAATGGTTGACCGATAAGTATAACTGCCCATTAGTTTATTGGTTTGCAAAATATAATCAGCCGCGGGTCTGCGTTTTCCATCCTCTGCAAGACCCGATGTTGCGTACTGTACATTTGCATTTGGGGTATCATCCAATAGCTGATAGTAAAATACTCTTTTAATTCCGAGCCTGATGTATAGTAATGATGTTCTTAGTATCCAGTCGGCCTGCGTTTCTAAAACCGTTTTATTACCAATTGGTGTTGCTTTTTGGTAACTATGCTGGTTAATATCATAGCCAGTTTCGGTTACCCAAACTTCAGGAGGTTTTTGTAGCGAATAAGCAAGTTTAACAAAGGAACCCGCAACAGTACCCGCCATGGATAGCTCTGGTGCTATACCCGTTTTAGCGCCTTTATGCGTTAAAATATTACCATCATTATTGTAAAAGTGATAGTTAATCACGTCAAAACATAAATTAATACTGCCATCGGCATTATATCCCCTGTTTGTTTTACACCACTCTATTATTCTTTTTACAAAATCAACGTTGCAGGTTGCAAGGCCGCCTATTACCACCTGCATGCCGGGGTCTGCGGTTTTTACACCCACATTGTTGCCTAACCTGCCTTTATTACCATCGTAAAAAGCTGATAGGTTGGCGGCATACTCTTCGGGAGTTTGCTTAGTTGCAGGGCCTTTCCACCATTTATCCCACTCATTGCCACATTCAATGTATTTTATTAAGCCCAATCCTATTTTAACAACGTTGGGCGGGTCATTTATCCAGCGGGGGATAGGGTTTACTTTAACCAATTCCGGGGCAACGGCCGTATTGTACCCATATCGTGCGGCAAACTGAAAAGCAGCCCGCCCCTGATCAATATACGATGCAGGATCACTTTTGTCCTGCCCATAAGGTATCGGCACATTTTCATTATCCAGCATATTTGGCGGATAGGTGCTTACCAGCCAGGTGGGGCAGTTTTTCATATCCGCTAAAACCAAAATACCTTCCTGTTTGCAGCGCGTATATATAAGATCATAATCCCAGCCGCCATTGTTGGTAGGATTAAATGTATAATCTCCTTTACTGTTTTCCAGCTTGTTCCAGTTCATGTAATGCCTAACGGCACTAAACGACTTAATAACAGACATATTCGCTTCATAAATGGTGCTTTTAAGGTTCACATTAGCCGGATCCTGAAGGAAATTCCATTCATATGAATTTACACCAAACATGTTTTTTAATGGGGTAGGGCTTGCAAGGATAACACTATTAAGCACAGTGTTGCCTACTGTTGTAGTATCCCTTATGCTGCTTGCATCCGATTTTGCTTTATCTTGCCGGCAGTCATTAAAAAACATGCCTGTAATTGCTATAACAGTAAAGAATTTAAAATGATAAAACATATTTATCTTTCTTGTCAATTTTGAGCTTAAGCTTCACAATGTTATAAACAAATATAAAAATATAATACAAAGTCTATTCAAGTCAGAATAAGTATAATATCCGGAAGTAATCTCCAATATTTAATCAAACGATAAATACAGTAGATATTATTTTATTTTAACGTAGGTTTCAATAATTTCGTGGTCAATTTTAAGGCTGTCAATCTTTTCTATACCACTTTGTACAAGTGTATCATTTTTAAATTGCACGGTGAATTTAAAATCCCTGTTTTCCCATTCGCGGGCATCACAATATACTAAATGTTCCTGGTAATTGCTTCCCGATAAAATGTAAGTACCACTACCTGAGCTGTAAACAGGCTTGGCGGTTTTGCCATGTGCCAAATCATGTGTAAAGAATGCAAAATGGGTACTATTGAAAATTTTAACCATTTCCTCGTCTTTAGATGGTGTTGTTACAACTGTATCGCCTTTAGTAATGCTTTTACTTGATATTAAATGCCAGGTACCAACAAGTGGCTGGTCTGATTTGATTTCCTTTTGAGCGCAGGATGATAAAATAAAGGCACAAATTAAAGCTGAATAAAGAATTTTCATAATTTATGATACGGTTTCCACAATAATAACCATTTTGTTGTAAACAAAAAAGCGATCTGCTTTTGCAAATCGCTTAAAATACAATACCAGTATTTATTCTCCTCTTTTTAAGCCAAACTTCTCGATTTTACTATAAAGGTGGCTGCGTTGAATATCTATATCATCTGCAGTTTTTGATACGTTCCAGTTGTTTTTTTCCAGCTTGAATTTGATGTACTCACGTTCAGCAAAATCTTTATACTCCTGAAAATTATTGAACTGATCAAAATCTGTTTGAGGGGCCGCATTGTTGCCTGCTACGGTTGTAGCCGGTGTAGAGGGATTGGCAAATGCCCTCACATCATTATCGGTTATGGTTTTATCACTTAAAATAATTAAACGTTCTACCATGTTTCTTAACTCACGAATGTTGCCCGTCCACGGTAGAGCTTTAAGGGCTTCAAGTGCCGAGTCAGATATTTTTTTAACCGGCATCCCGTATTCGTTACAGATCTCATCCAGGAAACTTTGTGTAAGCAAGCCTATATCATCTTTACGATCAACCAAGGGTGGTACATGAATTAATATAACACTTAAGCGATGGTAAAGGTCCATACGGAAATTACCTGCTTCAATCTCCTTTAACAGGTCTTTGTTTGTTGCCGCTATAACGCGTACATCAACATCAATTTCTTTTTCGCCGCCAACACGGGTAATTTTACTTTCCTGCAAAGCCCGTAATACTTTGGCCTGGGCCGATTGGCTCATATCGCCAATTTCATCAAGGAAAAGCGTACCTCCGTTTGCCGACTCAAATTTACCTATGCGTTGTTTGATGGCAGATGTAAATGAGCCTTTCTCGTGCCCGAACAATTCGCTCTCAATTAATTCTGATGGGATAGCAGCACAATTCACCTCAATTATAGGTGCATTTGCACGGTGCGATTTTTCGTGCAGCCAACGTGCAACCAACTCTTTGCCGCTACCATTGGCTCCGGTAACAAGAACACGCGCATCTGTTGGGGCTACACGCTCGATAGTTTCTTTTATTTTTTGAATAGCCTGTGAGTTACCTAAAATAGGGCGAACCTTAGATACTTTACGTTTTAATACTTTAGCTTCGACTACCAGGCTTCCCCTGTCGAGGGCGTTACGAACCGTAATGAGCAGGCGGTTTAAATCCGGTGGTTTCGATATAAAATCAAAAGCACCTTTTCTGCTGGCTTCAACAGCTGTTTCAACAGTGCCATGGCCGCTTATCATGATAAAAGGCAGGTCGGGTTTCAGTGCCAAACCCTCGGTTAACACTTCCATACCATCCATGCGATTCATTTTTATATCGCAAAGTATCAGGTCAAAGTCCTTTTTCTCTATCAGTTGTAAACCATCTACACCGTTATCTACATCCTCAACTTCGTAATCCTCATATTCCAGGATCTCGCGCAAAGTGCTGCGAATGGCCCGTTCATCATCTATAATTAAAATTTTTGCCATGTTTTATATATGTAATAGGTAGTAATGTACTTGGTGCTAATATATAAGATTTGTATAGAAAAATAAACACTTTTGCTTTTAACAAAAATAACCCCTTCCTGTTTCCAGGAAAGGGGCATTTTATCAGCAGCAAATCTGTAAGCCGGGTTCTGTATTGCCCGGAGGGGCAACTTCTATCATTAATCTGGCCCTGCCATTGCTGACAGGTTTAAACAACCTACCCATCTTAACGGTCCCGACGAGTCGGGACACGGGAGCGAGCAGCTCCGCTTTCAAGACCTATTTGGTTTTTCAACTCCTGAGGTTTACCGTCATCCCCGGTCGCCCGGTTATGCCGTGAGCTCTTACCTCACGTTTTCACCCTTACCCCGGTCAAAAACCGTGGCGGTATTATTTCTGTGGCACTTTGCTGTCGTCGGCTGCCGACGCCTTCCCGTTAGGAAGCAGGATGCTCTGCGTTGCCCGGACTTTCCTCCGCTAAACAAGTTAGCAGCGATAGAACGTTTTGCGACTGTAAAGGTAGTAAAATTTGTTTGAGTTGGGGTTACGGGTTTGTGGAGCGCAGTGTAGATATTTTGTTATTAAAATCAAGGCTGTAGATTCACCATGAGCCTAATTACCGGCATTTTTTCAGATCACTTTCAACCATTTGCAAGTTAATAGTTGCCATTTTATTACCAAATGAATTGGTAACGTAAGTTAGTACTTTTGCAATTTCAATAGGGGCGAGGTCATCAGCCGGCATCTCACCCTCAAACTCGCGTCCGTTTATAATAATTTTACCTTTAAGCCCATTTTTAAGGAAACAGGCTAATAAAGCCTTATTATTTTTAAGATAAGCAACATCTGTAAGTGGCGGAATCAGTGCCTGCAGGCCTTCACCTTTTGAACCATGACAGTTTTGACAATGAGTTTGATAAATAGCACTTCCGCCGGAATAATAACGGTAAAATTCAACCTGCTCATCGCTTTGGCAGGAAACAACCAACACAGTTAAAAGTAAAAAAATACCACTTATCAGCTTTAATTTCATTTGGTAGCTGCCTGTTCAGGTTCGGCTTTTAGGATTTTTATGTCGGCAATTAATTTATCCACTTCTTTGGGGTCGGTGCCTTCATAGGTTCCCCGGATGCGTTTTTGCTTATCTATCAGTATAAAAAAACCATCGTGGATGAATTGCCCTGCCGGATTTTTTTCCTGTACAGTTTGCAGGTAGCTTTTGGCAATATTATAGGTATCACCTTTGTTGCCGTGCAAAAGCCACCAGCAATTTCCGGTTATGCCCATTTTATCGGCATAACGCTTTAATACCGGTATGGTGTCATATTTAGGGTCGATGGTATGCGATATAATGCGAAAGTCTCCATCATCTTTAAACTCCTTGTACACGTTAAGCATATTACGGTGCATTACCGGGCAAATAGACGGGCAGGTGGTAAAGAAAAAGTCGGCAACATAAATTTTGCCGTCGAGGCTTTTAGCGGTTATCGTATCTGCGTATTGATTAACAAACTTAAAATCGGGTATAGTTGCGTATACAGTATCGGTAACCGTTTTACCATCCACCGTTTTGGTAACAGGCTCGCGGTTGCCTAAAATAGGAAGTTTGCTTTGTTTGTTGCTACAGGCATTCAAAACAGATAATAAGATAATACCCAAAAATAACTTGCGCATTTATTTTTTATTTTGATTTAAATATTTGTCCGATTCGATGACAGCATTGTTGATCTGGGTATCGATAGCTGAGATTTTCTTTTTTTGATCGCCGAGGTAATCAATGATTTCCTGGTGCGATTTACCTTTGTTCTCTACATCAAATTTATGCATCCAATTGCTCATGGCACTATCGGCATCATCAACAAGTTTAAGGCAGATTTTTGCCGAATCTTTAATGTCGGGTATATTTTTAACCATGCTATCCAGTAACATTTTATTTTTCATCAAGTGTTCGTCATTAGCCATCACCTTGTCATGCACGGCAATCACACTATCTAATAATAATTTTTCCTGCTTTTTATTATCGGCACATCCCAGTAAAATGGTAAGGCTTAATACAATCCCAATATATTTTTTCATGGTCGCGTTTTGTATTGGCAAATATTGTAAATAAACCTATTAATGTTAGCTATTTAGTTGCCTTAAATAATAAACATAATCGGTAATGGGTAAGGTTTCGGTGCCCGTAAGCTTCAATTGCTGGCCGGCCTGCGCCCGCGTATGTGTGCCATGATTTATTACATGTGTTAAAATGTCGCTTACCGAAGTTTGGTTACCGCCCAGGGCGTTTTGGTAAATGATAACTTTGTTCAAATCTGCTTCTGTAATTCGCTCCAAAAAACCAAGCCATTCTTCATGATATTCATTTACCAGGTGAGTACAATGCCCAATGGTAAAATCCTTAGGCCATAATTCGGCATTGGGATAAGGTTCTACTTCATTTATCCTGTCCAGCCAGCGGCGTTCGGCGGCAAGCAAATGCGCCATCAATTTTATAGCCCCCCTGGTATTGTCGGCTTCTGTAATTGCTTTTAATAAAGCATGATTAGCAAACTGGGCGTAATTGAACATTTTTATAAAATAGCTTTTCATAAACACTAATGTATGGACACTAATTTCATGAATTAAAACGAATTCCACGAATTATTTGAGAAACCGGATTTGTGAAAATTCGGTTTCCATTTGTGAAATTCCAGTTTACTTCATTTAACGATTTGATAATATAGTTGTTACAATTAAATCACATCGGTGTGGTACCTTTAAGTAATTAAAAAACCACGACATGAAAATCTTCAGCATTTTTTCAAATCTTATTAGCGGTTTACGCGAGTGGATAATGTTAAGAAGTGTGAAATCGTCTTTCATACATTAAATTTTGAATTTTATATCCCGCTTTCGTAAATATTATTGCAATTTTGGACCCTTGTTGTCCATTTAATGAAATCTACACATCAGTACGTATCTTTGAACAAAGAATCTTTCGGCTCCGATTTCGCCTGGGGTGTGTCAACTGCCGCCTTTCAGATTGAGGGGGCTCATGATGCCGATGGTAAGGGCGAATCTGTGTGGGATAATTTTACTACCAAAAAAGGTAAAATTTTAAATGCAGACCATGCCCGTACTGCTTGCGATTTTTATAATCGCTATGAAGAGGATATCGACCTCATCAAACAACTTAACATACCAAATTTTCGTTTCTCTATATCCTGGGCCCGTGTGCTGCCCAATGGTACCGGTCAAATAAACCAGGCTGGTATTGATTATTATAACCGCGTTATAAATTATTGCCTTGAACAAGGAATAGAACCATGGGTAACTATTTACCACTGGGATTTGCCGCATGCGCTTGAGCAAAAAGGTGGCTGGACTAACCGCGAAGTTATCAAATGGTTTAGTGAGTTTGTTACCCTTTGCGCAAACAGCTTTGGCGACCGGGTGAAAAACTGGATGGTTATGAACGAACCTATGGTTTTTACAGGTGCCGGCTATTTTTTTGGCATTCATGCACCGGGACGTACCGGAATGAAGAATTTTTTGCCGACCATACATCACGTTGTTTTAAGTATTGCAGCCGGTGCCAGAATTTTACGCAGGTTATTACCCGAAGTGCAAATTGGAAACACGTTTTCCTGTTCGCAAATTGAAGCATTAACGGATAAGCCACGGGATGTTGCAGCCGCCGTTAGGACTGATGCTTTAATAAACCGTTTATTTATTGAACCGCTTTTAGGTATGGGCTACCCGGTTAAAGATCTGCCGGTGTTAAAAAATCTTCAAAAATACATTTTGCCAGGCGATGAGGATAACATGCATTTTGATTTCGATTTTATAGGCGTCCAGAATTATACGCGTGAAATTGTTAAATATTCATTTTTTACTCCATATATAAGCGCCCGTATTGTTAAGGCCGAAGATCGTAAGGTTGAATTAACGGCAATGCGCTGGGAGGTACATCCACCATCTATTTACCACATGATAAAAAAGTTTGATGCCTATCCAAAGGTAAAAAACATTATTATAACCGAGAATGGGTCAGCATTCCCGGATGAAGTAACTGATGATGAGGTATATGACCCCAAGCGTTTGCAATATTTAAAGGATTACCTGGATCAGGTTTTAAAGGCAAAGAATGAGGGCAGTAATGTTAATGGCTATTTTGTTTGGACGTTAACTGATAACTTTGAGTGGGCAGAAGGGTACCACCCCCGTTTTGGTTTAATTCATGTTGACCATGAGACGCAAAAACGTACTATAAAATTATCCGGAAAGTGGTTTGCCAGGTTTTTAAGAGAAACCAGGAAAGAAAAAGAACTTACTTTGGAAGCAAAAACTAAAGTGTAGTAGCCTTTTACTTAAAGGCATCCTCTCCTGTAATGTCCATCCCGGTAATCAATAAGTGAATATCATGTGTACCCTCATAGGTAATTACCGATTCTAAATTCATCATATGCCTCATAATAGGGTATTCACCGGTAATACCCATACCACCCAGTATTTGTCTGGCTTCACGTGCTATGTTAATGGCAGTTTCAACGCTGTTACGCTTGGCCATTGATATTTGTGCCGCGGTTGCCCGGTTTTCGTTTTTAAGCACCCCTAAACGCCAAACCAATAACTGAGCCTTGGTAATCTCGGTAATCATTTCGGCCAGTTTTTTTTGTTGTAATTGAAAAGCGGCTATTGGTTTACCAAATTGAACCCGCTGTTTAGCATAACGCAGGGCTGTATCATAGCAATCCATAGCTGCGCCAAGGGCACCCCATGCTATGCCGTAGCGCGCCTGGTTAAGGCAGCCAAGCGGGCCTTTTAAGCCTGTAACATTGGGTAATACATTTGCTTTTGGAACTTTAACGTTATCAAAAACCAATTCGCCGGTGGCAGATGCTCTTAACGACCATTTATTATGTGTAGTAGGGGTGGTAAATCCTTCCATGCCGCGTTCAACAATTAGTCCGCGTACTTTTTTATTTTCATCCCTTGCCCAAACAATAGCAATATCGGCAAACGGTGCGTTGGAGATCCACATCTTGGCACCGTTCAGTATATAATGATCGCCCGCGTCTTTAATATTAGTGGTCATGCCACCCGGGTTTGAACCATGATCAGGCTCGGTAAGGCCAAAACAGCCCATTATTTCCCCGGATGCCAGTTTGGGTAGATATTTTTTACGTTGCTCCTCAGAACCGTAAGCATAAATAGGATACATCACCAGTGAGCCCTGTACAGATGAGGCCGAACGGATTCCCGAATCTCCCCGCTCAATTTCCTGCATGATTATTCCATAAGCCATATAATCCAATCCTGCACCGCCATACTCAACCGGTATAGTCGGCCCAAATGCACCAATCCCGGCCAGTCCTTTTACCAGCTGCATCGGGAACTCTGCCTTTTGGGCGTAATCTTCAATTATAGGGCTCAATTCTTTCTTCACCCAGTCGCGTACCGATGAGCGGATCAACTTATGTTCATCGGTAAGTAATTCATCCAATTGATAATAATCGGGCGATTCGTACAGGTCTGTTTTAGCCATAATTTTATACTTGGTGGGCAAATATATATCATTTAATGTTGACTTAAACCAATCAAAATCGCTGTTTTTGGATACCAGAAGCCACTTTATATCAAAAACTATGTTTAAATTGTTTAAACATAGTTTTTGTGTTTATTATTTTTTTAAAAAAATACCTGGTATTCCAAATAACTGTGGCGGAAGGGATTTAAA
>NZ_JBFUKF010000186.1:0-10288 GCF_056400985.1 Mucilaginibacter sp. P4_G9
TACCAAACCAACGGTATAACGCTGTTGTATAATATTAAATGCTTCTTTATTTGCCTGGTAAGTTTGGGCTGAAGACAGATACGATTTTTCGGCAGATTTTACATCCAATACTGCCTGGTAAATAATTTTACTCAGGTTATTGCGGGCCAGTTGTGATGTTAGCTTTGCGYTTTCATATTGTATTTTGGCTTTACGTACCGATGTGCGGGCGCTAAAACGGTTAAATATCGGAATCTGTAAGCTTACCCCTATTGATTGGTTAAAGTTGTCGCTTAGTTGCTTAAAGAACGGATACTTGTTATATACAGCTGTAAAATTCGGCAATGTTGCCGGCTGGCTACGGTTGCCGTTAACAAAGCCGACTGTATCTACCCGTCCTGTAGGCGTAACACCGCCAAATAAAGTACGGGCATCAGAATAGTTTGAACCCAATTGCCCAAACAAAACAACGCTTGGATAATAATTACCTTGTGCTATTTTTATACCTTGCTGTGTCGCTTTTTCCCTTTGCTCGGCTAATAACACATCCGGGTTAACAGCCATTGCGGTTTTTAACACTTCCTCGGCGTTATACAATGTTTTTATATCTGTCAGTTTGCTGATATCTGGCTTCTCAACGGTAATATCTGTTTGTGGGGCCATTTCCATGTATTGCTTTAGCGTAAGCAAGGAAAGCGCCAGCGCATTTTCGGCATTAGTATAATTCAGCTCTGCTGTTGAGCCTGCCGCTTTTGCCTGCGCCAGATCGGCCAGTGTTTGGTTGCCAACATCAAAGTTTTTTTGAGCTCTATCCAAAGTTATTTTTGAGATATCAATTTGCTGCTGTGCAGCTTTTACCAAATCCTGATTGGTTAATACCTGCAGATAGGTGGTCACTACATTAAGTACCAGGTCGTTCCTAACCTTAGCAGTCGCTGTTTTATCTGCATCAAGTAATAACTTATTTTGAATTACGGTATTGCGTAATTGCCCGCCCTGGAACAAAGTTGCCTGGCTTTGAATTGTACCGTTTAACGCAAAAATACGTTGATTAATGAATTGGTTGGTCGAAGGGTCGATATTACGACCAAAGTTAAACGAAGCCTGCGGACCTGCAGTTAAGTTTGGCAGCTGGTTATATTTTGATTGCTTTAAATCTTCAACGGCCAATGCTTCGGTAAATTGAGATTGCTTGATGGTAAGGTTACGCTCCAAAGCCAGATCGACCGCTTTTTGCAATGTAATCACTTCCTGCCCATTAGCCGTAAAGCTAAGTGCCGAAAACAGGAAGGTACAAATAACAGTTGCTTTAAATGATAATAGTAATTTTGGTTTCATAAGGTTTTTCTATACAATGGTAAGCAACTGTTGACTACATTGCAATGTTGATTTCTATATATCGGAAAATTTAACATTTAATTTTGAATTTGACATGTACCTGGTTAAAACTCCCTGGCTACTAAAAAAGCTATATCCCGAACTAATTTGGAACGTAAACCAAAGCAACCGTTGTATTTATCTCACTTTTGACGATGGACCTATACCTATTGTTACACCCTTTGTATTAAATATTTTAAAACAATATAAGGCCAAAGCCACATTTTTTTGCATTGGCGATAATGTAAGTAAACATCCCGATATTTTTAAGCAAGTAGTTAACGATGGGCATGCCGTAGGCAACCATACCTATAACCACCTAAAGGGATGGAAAACTGATAACAAAACTTACGTTGATAATTTTTTACTTGCTGATAACATATTAGATACTGATCTTTTTCGCCCGCCTTATGGCCGCATCAAAAAACAACAGGTTAAGGATCTTAAAATTGTCCGCCCTAATATTAAAATCATCATGTGGAATGTGCTTAGCGGCGATTTCGACATCAACCTAAAACCCGAAGCCTGCCTTAAAAATGTATTGAAACACACCAGGGCCGGATCGATGGTGGTATTTCACGACAGTTTAAAAGCTTTTGAAAGACTGGAATATGTTTTGCCAAGGGCCATGGAGGAGTGGAGTAAAGAAGGGTATGAATTTAAGTTGATTGGTCTGCGTTGATTGGACGAATTCATCAAAAAGAAAAAACCAATGAACTTATTGACTGAAAAGCAACCTTTACCAACTCAGTCAACCCAATCAAACTTAACATCTTTATTTAGAACAACTCCAAATAACATTTACATAGTTGACTGACAGGTTTTAGTTGTAATTTTTGTAAATTCGCCGCACTACGCTTCTATTAAGGGGTTTAGTGTCAATTTCTTTTACTTTTCACCTAAAAATCAAATACAAATGGCTTTTGATTTAGATATGATCAAAAAAGTTTACGATCGCTACAGCAGCCGCGTGGATGCTGCCCGTACAGCGACTGGTAAACATTTAACTTTAACCGAAAAAATACTATACGCCCACCTTTCTGAAGGCGATGCCCAACAGGCATTTGGCCGCGGTGTTGACTATGTTGATTTTGCACCAGACCGTGTAGCCATGCAGGATGCTACAGCGCAAATGGCTTTATTGCAGTTTATGCAGGCAGGCCGCCCGCAGGTTGCGGTACCCTCTACGGTACATTGCGATCACCTTATACAAGCAAAAGTTGGCGCCGTTGCCGATTTAAATACAGCTATTGATATTAACCGCGAGGTTTATGATTTCCTGGCTTCGGTATCTGATAAATACGGTATTGGTTTCTGGAAAGCAGGAGCCGGTATCATTCACCAGGTTGTTCTTGAAAATTATGCGTTCCCGGGTGGTATGATGATAGGCACCGATTCACATACACCAAACGCGGGTGGTTTAGGTATGATAGCCATTGGTGTTGGCGGTGCCGATGCCTGCGACGTTATGGCCGGCCTACCATGGGAGCTTAAATTCCCTAAATTGATCGGTGTTAAATTAACCGGTAAATTATCTGGCTGGACATCAGCTAAAGACGTTATTTTGAAAGTAGCAGGTATCCTTACTGTAAAAGGTGGTACCGGTGCTATTGTTGAATATTTTGGTGAGGGTGCACGTTCACTTTCGGCAACAGGTAAAGGTACCATCTGTAACATGGGTGCCGAAATTGGTGCAACCACTTCGGTATTTGGTTATGATGATAAAATAGCGGCCTACCTTAAAGGCACTAAACGCGCCGATATTGCCGAGCTTGCCGACGCGGTTGCAGAACATTTAACAGGCGACAAGGAAGTTTACGCTAACCCTGAGCAATATTTCGATCAGGTTATCGAAATCAACCTGTCYGAATTAGAACCACATATTAATGGTCCTTTCACACCAGATCTGGCATGGCCTATTTCTAAATTCGCAACGGCCGTTAAAGAAAATAACTGGCCTGCAAAATTAGAAGTTGGTTTGATTGGGTCTTGTACCAACTCTTCATACGAAGATATCACCCGTTCTGCATCTATTGCAAAACAGGCTATCGATAAACACCTTACAACAAAGGCCGAATTTACTATCACTCCGGGATCAGAATTGGTACGCTACACAGTTGACCGTGACGGCTACCTTGATACCTTTGCTCAAATGGGCGGTGTAGTATTGGCCAACGCTTGCGGACCTTGTATTGGTCAGTGGGCCCGTCATACAGACGACCCTACCCGCAAAAACTCTATCATCACATCGTTTAACCGTAACTTCGCTAAACGCCAGGATGGTAACCCCAACACACATGCGTTTGTGGCATCGCCAGAAATTGTAACAGCTTTGGCTATTGCAGGTGATTTAACTTTTAACCCGCTTACTGATACTTTAACCAATTTAAATGGCGAGCAGGTAAAACTTGACGAACCATTAGGTATTGAGATGCCGGTTAAAGGCTATGCTGTTGAAGATGCCGGTTACCAGGCGCCTGCCGAAGATGGCAGCCAGGTACAGGTTTTGGTTGATCCAAAATCATCACGTTTGCAATTATTGGAGCCGTTTACCGCATGGGAAGGTTCCGATATTAAAGGCCTAAAATTGTTGATCAAAGCTAAAGGCAAATGTACTACCGACCATATTTCGATKGCTGGTCCGTGGTTAAAGTTCCGTGGTCACCTGGACAACATATCAAACAATATGCTGATTGGTGCTATCAACTACTTTAACAATACAGCCGATAGCGTTAAAAATGAGCTGACCGGCGAATACGGACCTGTACCCGCCACCCAACGCGATTACAAAGCGAATGGCATTGGTTCAATAGTAGTAGGCGACGAAAACTATGGCGAAGGCTCATCACGTGAGCACGCGGCAATGGAGCCCCGTCACTTAGGTGTACGCGCCATACTGGTAAAATCATTTGCCCGTATCCACGAAACCAACCTTAAAAAACAAGGTATGCTAGGTATCACCTTTGCTGATAATAATGATTACGATAAGATCCAGGAAGATGACAGCATTGATATCATCGGCTTAACAGCATTTGCCCCGGGCAAACAGTTAACCGTGATATTAAACCATAAAGATGGCTCTGTTGATTCATTCCCGGTTAACCATACTTACAATGCTCAGCAAATTGAGTGGTTTAAGGCTGGTGGTGCGTTGAACATCATTAGGAGACAAATGGTATCTTAATTTCGGATATCGGATTTTCGATTTCGGATTTTTATAATTTTTGAGCCTCCCTTTTGGGGAGGCTTTTTTATTGATTCCTGGAATTTTTCCGTGCTATTACGTAATGAGGTTAAGGATTTCCCTTCCGGGGAGTTATAGGGTTTTCACCACCCTCTTCAACACCAACAAATTCTGCCCATTCAAGCTAAAGCCAGAGATGTTATTCTGGTAAAGGTTCACCAACTTATCATAATACAATACCACCACCGGCGATTGCTCCATTACCAGATTATCCATTTGCTGATACAGCGCGTAACGGGCCGAATCATTTTTTACCTGGTAGGTTTGTTCAAACAAGGCATCAAATTTTTTATTGTTAAAACCGGTATAGTTGGGGCCAAACGGAATCTTATTTTTTGAGTAGAAAACCGACAGGTAATTTTCACCATCAGGATAATCTGCTATCCATTGGCCGTAAAAAAAATTGATGCCATTTTTTGATACCAACTCACGCAAACTGGCCCCTTGCGTAATTTCAACACTGGTTTTAATACCTATCCTATCCAACTGGCCTTGTACATATTCAATGAGGCTACGGTAACCTACTGTAGTGGCCAGCGAAATTTCGGGCAGGTTTTTCCCATCGGGAAAACCGGCTTCTGCCAGCAGTCTTCGCGCTTTTTCCGGGTCATATGAATAGCCTTTAACACATTTACCATCAAAGCCGGGCATCCCTTGCGGTATAAAGCCCGAATACCCTGGCGTTCCCATGCTGTTGCGCAGGTACTTGATCATCTTTTGCCTGTCGATAGCATAGTTTATAGCCTGTCTTACCTTTAATATCTTTAACGGCGATTTTTTTACGATGGCCAGGTTACTATCCACCAATATCCCAAGGTACATGGTGTTTAGATAGGGAGCGGTATTGAGTATAAATTTGCCTTTATATTTCTGCGTAACCTTGCCTGATTTGGTAAGAATATCATCGCGGTAACTGCCATCAATATCATTTAAAAAATCGAGCTTCTTTTTTATGAACTCCAAAAACGAGGTTTGTTTATCGGCAATAAAGGTTGTCCTTACAGCATCGAGGTAAGGCAGATGTTTCCCTTTATTATCAACCTCCCAATATTTATCATTTTTAAGGAGTACCAACACCTCGCCTTCTTTCCAATACTTAAACCTGAACGGCCCTGTCCCAACAGGATGGCTCCTGAAATCTTTACCATAAAACTCTACCACCTCCTTTGGCACCACAGAGCAATACTGCGCCGTAAGCATGCTCAAAAAAGGTGCAAAGGGTTGTTTCATCTTAATCCGGAAAGTGCTATCATCGGGTGCAAAAAATGCAGCTTTACCCTCTACTTTATCGCTAAAGATCCATGAGCCGGATGAAGCCACTTTAGGATCAATCAAACGACCGAAACTGTATACAAAATCGGAGGCAACAGCTTTACGGCCAACCCCATTTACAAAATGCGGATCATCATGAAAATAAACATCATTACGCAGGTGGAAAGTATATAGCAATCCGTCGGCAGATACCTCCCAGCTTTTAGCTATGCATGGGGTAACTTTTAAACTATCGTTAACCTGCACCAATCCGTTAAAAACCTGGTTATCCATCCAGATGGTATACCGGTTACGGCAAAAGGCTGGATCGAGCGAGGTAAGACCCTCCTCCATGTTGATATTGAAAACTGTTTTATGCGACCCCGGCGATTTTGTATGACATGCCGAAAGCAGAACCATCGGCACCAAAAGCAACAATACGACCAGTTTATTCATCACAAGCTAATATATCAATTTTGGTTTGACACGTTAGCTAACCGCTGATTTATTACTTAGGGATGAAGGTTTTCAATTTGTGAATTACTGATTTTGTGCATTAGCAATTCGTCATTTAATAATTAAAGCAGCAAAACAGGGCAGTTATTTTGTACTCTTATGAGCATCTGTTCGCATACCTTTCATGCACCTTTCCATATTCTTTTGGTGACCAAACCTGCACCTTTGCAGCATCAAACTCAACCCATCCCAACAAAAGCAAAAAGCCTCCCAAAACGGAAGGCTTTTAATATGGATAAAACTATCAAAATTGAATCAGACGATCAAAAAATCTCCCAATCCTGTTAATCCTTAAATCGTGTTACACCTCTGCTAAATGTTCGCCTGTTACGGTTTCTTTAATTTTAGCTTCCAATTCTTCCATCAGTTCGGGGTTATCCAGTATTAGTTGTTTAACCGCATCACGGCCCTGGCCCAGGCGGGTTTCGCCATAGCTGAACCATGAACCTGCTTTTTTAATGATGTTGTACTCAACACCCAGGTCGATGATCTCGCCGGCTTTGGAGATGCCTTCACCAAACATGATATCAAACTCAGCAATACGGAATGGTGGCGCAACTTTGTTTTTAACAATCTTCACCTTAACGCGGTTACCGGATACCTCATCAGTATCCTTGATCTGCGAAATCCTGCGTACATCCAAACGTACCGAAGCGTAAAACTTCAAAGCGTTACCACCGGTGGTAGTTTCGGGATTACCAAACATTACACCTATTTTATCGCGTAACTGGTTGATAAAAATACAGCAGCACCCGGTTTTGCTGATGGTTCCGGTTAACTTACGCAAAGCCTGAGACATTAAACGCGCGTGCAAACCCATTTTTGAGTCGCCCATTTCACCTTCAATCTCAGCTTTAGGAACTAACGCGGCAACAGAGTCGATAACCAAAATATCAATAGCTCCCGAGCGGATCAGATTATCTGCGATTTCCAGCGCCTGCTCACCGTTATCTGGTTGAGAGATCAGCAGGTTCTCTACATCAACTCCTAATTTTTTGGCATAAAAACGGTCAAAAGCGTGCTCTGCATCAATAAATGCCGCAATGCCGCCTTTCTTTTGTGATTCTGCAATGGCATGGATTGCCAATGTAGTTTTACCGGATGATTCCGGTCCGTATATTTCAATAACCCTTCCTTTAGGTAAGCCGCCAACACCCAGGGCGATGTCAAGCCCTAAGGAGCCGGTTGATATTACTTCTGTAGGCTCAATAACGGAATCGCCCAATTTCATGATGGTACCTTTTCCGTATGATTTTTCCAGCTTATCCAACGTAAGCTGCAGCGCCTTTAATTTATCCGAATTGTTTTTATCTATGTTAGCCATCTTCAAATTTTCTTCAACAAATATAAATGTTTTATTTACAAATACTAATTTTTTTAGTATTTATTTTTTGATTGGTGAATGATTAGATCAGGTTTATTAAGTGAGTAGTTACGTTTATCAAATATACAAAACTAACCATGCACTTAATCAGCTATTCCCCTGATTAACCTCGCTCCACACTCCGCTTCTTCAACTCTTTGCTAATTGTATTTAAAGCCTTTTTCTTCTTCGCTTCCTTAGCTTTTTTGATCCTGGCCGCCTCGGCACGTAATAATGCGGCTTCGGTATTATTGCGTTCATAATACCTGCAAAACCAGGTTAACGGGCAAATCTCGCATTTAGGGCTTCGGGCTACGCAGATATACCTGCCATGCAGTATCAGCCAGTGATGGGCAACTCCTATATATTCCTTTGGAATGTGTTGTATCAATTGTTTCTCTACCGCCAAAGGCGTAGTTGCGTTATTAGTTAAACCTATTCGGTTGGCTACCCTAAATACGTGCGTATCAACAGCCATTGCCGGCTCTTCAAATACAACCGAAGCTATAACGTTAGCGGTTTTACGGCCAACACCCGGCATTTTTTGCAGGTTGTCAATCCCCGATGGCACCTCGCTGTGAAATACATCAACCAGCATTTTGCCCATGCCCACTAAATGCTTCGCCTTGTTGTTAGGATAACTTACACTTCGGATATAGTTAAAAACCTCCTCGGGGGTAGATGCCGCCAAATCCTCGGGTGTAGGGAAACGCTCAAACAGCGCGGGCGTTACCTGGTTAATCCGCTTATCGGTACACTGCGCCGATAGAATGACGGCCACCAGTAGCTGGAATGGGTTATTATAATGCAGCTCGGTAACCGGGTTAGGCTGCCGCTCAGAAAAATATTCAACAAAATGGCGATAACGTTCGGCTTTCAGCATGGTAGTTCATTGGTTCATTAGTTCATTGGTGGCTGCATAGTTCGTTAACCCGGTTGTTTATTAGTTTTGCGGCATATCCAATACATTGCAATTATGCTCAATAAATCGCAATTGGCAAAACCGTTAAAATATCAGCCATAAAATTTATCGAACTATTCACCAATGAACCACTGAACCGGTGAACAAGCGCAGCGGCAATGAACTAATAAAATAGAAAGGYTCATAAATCACTTATTGGCTTTTGGTTATTTCGATTCGCATCGGGTAACCTTAATCAACAATTGTGATCTATGAACCAGTGAGGTTGGCAATACTTAACGTAAGCTCTTGGAGTAATCCAGAATCTGGTGTATGGTTTGCAGTTTGGGTTTCTTTGTTAAAAGGTCCAAATCAGCACGAATAGAATTATAAAAAATCATATCGTCTGCATCCAGATATTCTTGTGCATTCTCGTTCATCTGTGCTTGGTTAGCAGTTGCATTTAATGTTCTTGTAAAGGTTTCATCCATAAGCTTTTTTTACTATAAATTTTATACGATTTATAACGATGCCATAAAGATAATATTTTGTTAAATGAAAATTAAATGAAATTTTTTTATTTTGGCATTTGGGGTTTATCTATTAACTATTTGATTTTCAGTATAATAAAGCCATTTATACAGAAAATCCGGTTAACTGATAATTAATCAATAACCGGATTTCAGATAAAAAAATTAATCCTGTAACTTAATAGTTAATTTTTGAGGCTCATTTCCTTGCCCTGCATCATCTTCCGCAGGTTATTAAGTGCATAGCGCATACGGCCGAGAGCGGTGTTTATGCTCACATCGGTTATATCGGCTATTTCCTTAAAACTCATATCACCAAAGTGGCGCATAATCAATACCTCTTTTTGCTCGGAAGGTAAAAGCTGTATCAGCGATTTAAGGTCTTTATAGGTTTGTGCCCGCACCATCTTATCCTCGGTACTTTCATCGTAATTACCCAGCACCTCAAAAATATCAAAGTCGTCGCCATTGCTTACCATTGGGGCACGTTTTTCGCGTCGAAAGTGGTCAATAACCAAATTATGCGCAATACGCGTTACCCAGGGTAAAAACTTACCTTCTTCGTTATACTTTCCGGCTTTAAGGGTATTTATTACTTTAATAAAAGCATCCTGAAAAATATCTTCGGCAAGGTATTCGTCTTTTACCAGCAGATAAATAGAGGTGTATATTTTTGATTGATATCGCCTTATCAATTCTACCAGTCCTGCCTCATCGCCGGCAATGTATTGATGGATTAGATCCTGATCACTCTTCAATTGAAAATCCATAGAACGTACTACTTAAACTTAATTTTAGTTAAAAATCTTTTAAAAGTAAAGTATCTTCTATAGTCTGCTCTTTAGGGGTTAAGAAATTGTTACCTCAAATAAAACAATTTCTATCTTAAAAAACAAATTATATTTTTTTATTTACTTCTGTCTATCAGGTTGATTGGGGTAATTAAGCCCCTTTCTATTGAAAATTTCGGGCTTTAGCGTTAGACAGTGTTCAGCTAAAAAGGTTTAATCTAAAACAAGATATTTCTTACAACTTCTGCATTTAAATGGCTGGAAACAGGGTTTAATGATGCTCGTATAATTGGAACGATCTTTTTTAATTGACCAAAGGGATATTATATTAAACCC
>NZ_JBFUKF010000187.1:0-10272 GCF_056400985.1 Mucilaginibacter sp. P4_G9
TGTTGCCGGGAGGTATGTAACCAATAAAGTTGGCTATTAGCCCGATGAAAAAGGTAAGAAATATCATTGCGGCAAAGATATGTTGTTAATTTGAAATTTGAAGATGTGATGATTTGAAAATGGGGCGCCTTTCTTTTTTAATTTCCGAATCTTCAAATCAATCTTCCGTACATTTGCATCACCATGCCAGCTGATAAAATAATTTCCTTACTACCATCTGCTACCGAAATAGTATGTGCCCTGGGACTCCAGGATAACCTCGTGGGGCGTTCGCATGAGTGCGACTATCCCGAATCGGTAAAACAATTACCGGTTTGTACTGAGGCAAATTTTCCTGATGGTTTAAGCAGCGCGGATATTGATGTGAAAGTAAAGGAAATTATTGCCGATGCTTTATCGGTGTACACGGTAAAGCGCGAGCAGATAAAGCAACTGGCCCCCGATATAGTGATTACGCAGGATCGGTGCGAAGTTTGTGCCGTATCCCTAACTGATGTAATGCTGGCTTTGGATAATTACCTGGAGAAAAAAGCCGGCATCATTTCCCTGCAGCCAAATAGCCTGCAAGATATTTTTAACGATATAGCCACCTTAGCCAGCGCTTTGAATGTGCCCCAGGCTGGTGCCAATCTACTGGAGTTGTTAAACGAACGGGTGGATATCATCAAACACAAATTAAAATTTGCAGATAACAAACCAACTGTAGCCTGTATCGAATGGCTCGATCCGATGATGGTATCCGGTAATTGGGTGCCCGGCCTGGTAAGTATTGCCGGTGGGACACCTATCCTGGCCCGGGAGGGCGAGCACTCACCTTATGTAAGCTGGGACGATATTCGCGGACAAAATCCCGAAATCATAGTTGTAATGCCCTGCGGTTTTTCTATAGAGCGTACCTTAAAAGAAATAGATATTTTAATGCAGCTGCCCGGCTTTGCTGATGTGAAGGCTGTAAAAAATAACCAGTTATACATTGCCGATGGCAACCAATACTTTAACCGCCCTGGTCCGCGGATAGTCGACTCTATAGAAATCCTGGCCGAAATCATCCGTCCCAAACAATTTGCCTTTGGCTACGAGGGCGAAGGATGGATAAAGTTTAGCCTGTAGGGTTTGCCGCCAATCGTACTTACCTAACTTAGCTTTCTAATCTCGTCGCTTTGTCATTCTCACCTTCAGGGTTCCCGAATTTTATAATCCGATGGTTATACACAAATCAATCTGATAATAAAATTTCAACTTATTAAAATTATTTAAAAAGTTGCATATATTTACGTGTCCAATATTATCAAACACTAAAATTATATGCGCAAAATTTTTAACCTGCTGCTTCTCGGGGCATTTTTTATAGGTACCGCTTTTAAAACTGCCGATGCAATAAAATTTAATGCCGCCGATTTGCGCATTAGCTGGGAAGTAATGGACGATAACTACCAGGGTAAAAATGAAGCATTGACCGTACTGGTGATCACCAACAGTGGTAAAGATGTATTGCCTGCCGGGGGATGGAAGTTTTACTTTAATTCGGGCCGTGGTTTTACCGAGAATGCGGTAAGTGGTAACGCTAAAATAAACCAGGTTAACGGCGACTTGTACAGCATTACCCCGACTACCGGTTTTAAAGAACTAAAACCCGGCGAATCTGCCCGTATTGAATATGTGAATGACGACCCCGTGATAAACATTACTGATGCCCCCGAGGGTATTTACCTGGTGTGGGATGCACAGCCCGAAAAGGGTTACAGTATTGGCTCTTTTGATATAAAACCCTATAAGCCTACCTATGCAGGCTTAGTTACTCCCGAAATTGTTTACGACAGGAATAAAACCGTTACCGATATCCCGGCCGATCAGCTGCCTAAAATTTTGCCTACCCCGGTAAGTTATACCGAAACAGGCGGAATCTTTACAATTGATGGAAAAACAGCAGTTATTGCAGATAAGGAATTTGCAAAAGAAGCAAACTATACATCTGCAAATATTGGCGCGTTGGTTGGTAAACCACTAACTATTGCTACAAATGCACCGGGCCCGGCTATCTCCCTGAAAAAGGTCGATGGTATTAGCGCCGAAGGATATGAACTTAAAGTAACGCCCCAATCTGTTGTTATTAATGCATCGACTTCAGCGGGCGTTTTTTACGGTATCCAGTCCTTAAAAACATTGATTCCACCAACTACTACTAAGGCTCAAAAAAGTATCAAAATTGCTTGTGTTGATGTAAAAGATGCCCCCCGCTTCCCGCACCGCGCTGTGATGCTGGATGTAGCCCGTAACTTTCAAACCCAAAAGCAGGTGATCAAACTGCTGGAGGCGATGAGCCTTTATAAACTGAATGTACTACACCTGCATTTAACGGATGATGAAGGATGGAGAATAGAGATCCCATCGTTACCCGAGCTTACTTCTGTAGGGTCAAAACGTGGGCATACTTTGGATAGCAAAAATCATTTACCGGCATCGCATGGTTCGGGGCCGGACGTGGATAATCCTTATGGTACTGGTTTTTATACGAAGGCAGAGTATATCGAAATTTTAAAATACGCTACAGATCGCCATATTACCGTAATCCCCGAAATAGAAACGCCGGGTCATGCCCGTGCAGCTATCAAAGCTATGGATGCCCGTTATGACAGACTGATGGCCGGGGGTAAAAAAGACGAAGCCACTAAATATTTACTGCGCGACCTGGATGATAAATCCGAATATCGCTCTGTTCAGTATTGGAATGATAACGTGATGAATGTATCGCTGCCATCAACTTATACTTTTGTTGAAAGGGTTGTTGATGACCTTATCAGCATTTATAAAGAAGCCGGTGCACCATTGCCAACCATTCATTTTGGTGGCGATGAAGTGCCGCCGCATGTATGGGAAAAATCGCCTGCTTACATCGCCTTAAAAGCTACCCATCCCGAAATACAAAGTACCGGCGATCTGTGGTATTATTTTTACGCACGTGTCAACCAGGTATTGAAAGCTAAAGGCATCCGCCTATCCGGCTGGGAAGAAATGGCCCTGCGCAAAACCAAGGTTGATGGTAACGATACCTATGTACCCAATCCCGATTTTACAGGCGAGCACCTGCAGGCCGATGTATGGAACAATGTTTTGGGCGGTGGCCAGGAGGACCTGGCTTACAAGCTTGCAAACGGCGGCTACAAAGTAGTGCTTACCTGCGTTACCAATTTGTATTTTGATATGGCCAATTATAAATCATTTGATGAGCCAGGCTATTATTGGGGTGCGTTTTTGGGGATTGATAAGTTTTATTCTTTTATTCCTTATGACTACTTTAAAAACGCCGATGTAGACAAAAATGGCGCACCTATAAACAGGGCCATATTTTTAGGCAAGCAACGCCTTACCGATTATGGTAAAAGCAATATTATTGGTTTGCAGGGTGCGCTATGGGCCGAAACTGTGAAAGGCCCCGCGCGTATGGACTATATGATTTTCCCGCGCCTGTTTGGCCTGGCGGAGCGTGCCTGGGCACAGGATCCTGCCTGGGCTACCGAGAAGGATCCTATAAAAGCTCAACAGGAATACCAGTTGGCATGGTCTACCTTTTTAAATGTATTGGGTAAAAGGGAAATGCCGCGCTTGAGCTACTATAACGGCGGTTATAACTACCGTGTACCAAAACCTGGTATCAGCCTGCAGGAAGGTAAATATTCAAGTAATGTAGAATTTCCCGGTTTAACCATACGTTATACTACCAACGGTAAAGACCCTGATGCTAACAGCAAAGTTTACACCGGACCAGTTGACCATAAAGGCGGCGAGATAAAGTTCCGTGCCTTTGACCCTAAAGGCAGGGGAGGAAATGTAGCTACAGGTGGTGAGGTTGCTGAAGGAAAGAAACAGGGATCGACCTTGTAAGTCTGGTGTTCTAAGTCTTAAGTCGAAAGTCAAAATAGTGGCAAAAAAAATCCGCAAGTCAAAACAATTGACCGCGGATTTTTTTTGTGACTAATGACTAATGACTAATGACTAATGACTAATGACTAATGACTAATGACTAATGACTAATGACTAAACCGTAGGATATCTTCTCCTTAAAAGAGCGTAGAACTTTTCGGCGGTCGAGGCTTTGCCATCCCAGTTGTTTTTGGCAACATAGTTGGTTTTCAAAAAGCGTTCGGCTTCTTCAAAGGAGTTAAAGCGGTTCACTATTTCAATAGCTTCGCTATAGGCCAGGCTGTAGCCGTTAAAAAGATCTTTAATATAAAGCAGTTTATCATTCAGGTTAATGGCCGATTTAAGATCGGTAACAGGCAAGGCGTTTACCTGTGCCGACAAACCATTTTCCCTCTCGGCTTTTTGTGCCGACATTTTTTGATTAAAGGTAAGTATCTGATCGCTTTCGGCTTTTGCAATTTCTGGTTTAGCAATTATCGGTTTAAATAGTTCTGACTGGGCTGCTGGTTCTGTTTTTTCAACCATTGGTTCCGTTGTTGCCACCTGCACCTGTTGTTCAACTATTGCCACAGGTTCGGCGGTCTTTGCTTCCTCCTGGGGGATGCTTACTTCCGCTGTTATCAATTCAGTGCTAATGGTTTCGGGCTCTCGCTGTTCAAATGTATATGAATCAGCTGTGCTCTCTAACTCAGTATCAATTACCGGCTCAGGCTCATCCTTAACGGCTATAAGGGTGGCTATTTCGGTTTTAACAGGGTTATAAGGCGGTTGAACCGGTAACTCAGCTTCATTGCTTAATTCAAGTTTAGCTTCAACAACAGGCTTTTGCTGTACAACGGGCTCAAAAAACCTGCGTTCGTGTATGGGTTCCTGTTTGGATATGGGAGTAGTTGCCGGTTGGGGTTTTTCAATAACAGGTTCAGGTTTTACAACAACTTCCTGTTTTGCGGCAGGAGGTGTATTGCGTTCATGAATTTTACGTAATATTTCGGCATGGTCTTTTAAAAAATGTGCGTTGGCTACAAAAAGCTCCAGTTCAAGTTCATTCAGGTCGCTACTGTCGGCTTTAAGGTAATCATATTGGTCATTAAGCTCTTGTAAAATGCCACCGATCTTTTTAAATACATCCATTTGCTTCATGGCTTCAATGTTAGAAAAATGCTTATCAAAAATAGGATAAAATTCTGATATTTGACGTTTTGTTATAAGTTACCTATCGTAAATGCAGGCAGGGAATTAGCATCGATTTTGCATTCGGGATATAGTGTTTAATAATTTGATTTTTAGAGTTTATTGATATAATGGTATACCACGAGGATGTTTTTAGGCGGAAGAGTGAATTTGGCGGCAGTATTGAACTGATTTGCGGATCGATGTTTTCGGGTAAAACCGAGGAACTGATCAGGAGGCTTAATCGCGCCCGTATTGCCAGGTTAAAGGTAGAGATCTTCAGCCCGAAAGCAGATACCCGCTATGGCGAAGGAGCGATTATTTCGCACAATGCCAGCAAATTTTCTTCAACCCCGGTGGATAGTGCTTCGGCTATATTRCTGCTGGCCAATGATGCCCATGTAATTGGTATTGATGAGGCCCAGTTTTTTGACGACCAACTGCCCGATGTTTGTACCATACTGGCCAATAGGGGTATCCGTGTTATTGTGGCAGGGCTGGATATGGATTTTAAAGGCCGCCCTTTTGGCCCTATGCCGGCTATAATGGCAATTGCCGAGTCTGTTACCAAATTACATGCCGTATGCGTTCAATGCGGTAATCCGGCTTTATACTCGTACCGCCTGGTGCCCGATGAAAGTAAAATATTATTGGGCGAAAAAGAAAGTTACGAACCCAGGTGCCGTGTTTGCTATAACAGCTAATTTTAAATCCCGGTTTTTTTCTTCATTAAATGGATAAAGTAAAACAAAAGGTGATCCCTTGTGTGTTATTCTTTTGAGCGGATATAAGCAATTGGATTATGAATTATAGGTAAATTTTATAATTTTTAATTAAATTGCTTATATTCGATCCTAACTATGAGCACGCTATGGCGAAGAAAATTTTAGTGATCGAAGATGATAAGGATATTCGGGATACCATTGTGTATGTTCTGGAAGAAGAAGATTACGAAGTTATAGCTTCTGATAATGCCCGCATCCTGAAACGACTGACCGAGATAGATCCCGACCTGATCCTGCTGGATAACTGGCTTACCGACTGGAAAAGCGATGCAAGCGGGCAACAACTGAGTAAAGAACTTAAAAGTAATCCGGCAACCAATGGTATTCCGGTTATCATTGTATCGGCAGTAAATAATATTGAAGAGATTACAAAAGAAGGTAATGCCGACGGATACCTGAAGAAGCCGTTCGATCTTACAGAACTGGTAAACGTTGTAAAAAAATATGTTAAATGATATAAATATCAGTATAATTAAAAAATGGCCTCCCGGTATAATCAGGAGGCCATTTTATTTATAGCTTAACCCCAAAACCAATATTGAATGTTATTGGCATCGCTAAAGCTTTTGCTGGTATAGCTCAACTGCAGGGCGCTGCTTAGGTGCTAACATCCTGAGGGATTTTATTTTGAGTATTTCTGTACTTAAATAAAAAATTCAGACTACTTTTATAGAACCAATTTTATAAACATATCATATATGATAATCAAAAACTTTTACTTTTTGCTGGTCGGCTTGCTGCTGATCAGTTTTACTGCATGCAAAAAAACATCTCCTTCTACGGGAGGTTCCGGGAACGTTCCCGGTGATACGGTGGTGAGCGGTGGAAAAGAATTGCCGGCAGGAACTGTAGATGGAGTTACCTACATAAATTCCGGTAAATCAGTTATTTTTAATTTATATGCTCCATCAAAAACATCAGTAAGCGTAATTGGCGATTTTAACAACTGGGCGGCAAGTGCCAAATATGCCATGAATCATACCCCGGATGGTAAGCGCTGGTGGGTCCAGGTTGATAACCTGGATGCCAATACAGAATATGCTTACCAGTATTTAATTGACGGCAGCCTTAAAGTGGCCGATCCATATACCGAAAAGGTGCTCGATCCGGATAACGATAAATATTTAACTGCCGATACCTATCCGGGCTTAAAAGCGTACCCAACCGGGAAAACAACCGGTAATGTAAGCGTGATGCAGGCGAGCCAGCCAGCCTATAGTTGGAAAAATACAACCTTCGCCCGTCCCGAAAAAAAGAAACTTGTTATTTATGAACTCCTTGTGCGCGATTTTATTGACAAACACAATTACCAAACCTTAAAGGATACCCTAAACTACCTTGCAAACCTTGGTGTAAATGCCATTGAGCTGATGCCCATCAACGAGTTTGAAGGTAACCTTTCATGGGGATATAATCCATCGTTTTACTTTGCGCCCGATAAATACTACGGTACTAAAAATGCATTAAAGGCATTTATTGATGAGTGCCATTCGCGAGGCATCGCGGTTATCCAGGATATGGTGCTTAATCATTCATTCGGGCAATCGCCAATGGTACAAATGTATTTCAATACAGCTGCCGGCAAACCTGCTGCCAATAACCCATGGTATAATATTGATCCCACGCATCCTTATAACGTGGGGTACCAGTTTAACCACGAGAGTGCGGCCACCAAATATTTTGTAAAAAACGTAATAAAGTTCTGGATGCAGGAATATAAAATAGATGGTTTCCGTTTCGACCTTTCCAAAGGCTTTACACAGGTTAATTACGGCACCAGCGATGCCGCTGTTGGTCCCTGGGGGCAATATGATGCCAGCCGGGTGGCTATCTGGAAAGAGTATAATAACTACATTAAAAGCATCGACAATAATAACTTTTATGTGATACTGGAGCATTTTGCGGCCAACCAGGAAGAGAAAGAGCTGGCTGGGGAAGGGATGATGTTGTGGAACAATTTAAATTATAATGCCAATGAAGCCACTATGGGCTGGTTAACTAATTCAAATTTCAAGGGAATATTTTATGATCAGCATACATTTACCCTGCCTTACCAGCTGGTAGGCTATTTTGAAAGCCATGACGAGGAACGCCTGATGTTTAAAAATGAAGCCTACGGCAACGCAGCCGGCAGTTATAGTGTAAAAGAAATACCAACCGGCTTAAAGCGCGAAGAAATGGCTGCCGCGTTCCTATTATCGGTACCTGGCCCTAAAATGATATGGCAGTTTGGTGAGCTTGGCTATGATAAAACTATTGATCTTAACGGCCGCACGGGTAATAAACCTATACTGTGGAATTACAATGCTGATCCGTTGCGGAGGCATTTGTACAGCATATATTCACAATTGATAAACCTGCGGAAAAAGAACGCGGTGTTTGCAACTACAGATTATGTTTACAATCTTTCGGGTGCTGTTAAAACAATTCAGCTAAAGGATGCCGGTGCCAATGTTGAAGTGGTGGGTAATTTTGATGTAGCATCGCAAACAGTAAATATAACCTTCCCGTCTGCAGGTACTTATACCGATGCTTTAACAGGCGCCAGTATAAATGTTGCCTCGTCAAGCTATTCAATAACACTTGCACCTGGCGAATATCATGTGTACAGCAGCATCGCTTTGGCTCATTAACCGCGGGTTAACATGCTAATAATAAAGGCTTCGGGCGTATTCCGGAGCCTTTATTATTGACGGGCTTTTTAATAAAATAACTTAATTGCCTTATTTATAATAGATTGTTGGTTTATTAACCGTACATTTGCTTAATTAAATAAAAATATAATGCAAGGAACAGTAAAATTTTTCAATGAAAGCAAAGGTTTCGGATTTATTACACCTACAAATGGTGGTGCCGAAGTTTTTGTACACGCCTCAGGCCTTATCGACACAATCCGTGAAAACGACAGTGTTACCTACGATGTAGAACAAGGTAAAAAAGGCTTAAATGCGGTAAATGTAAAAGTAGGTTAAAACTAACTATTATATAAAGAATCGTACAAGCATCTGCTCCACAATGGGCAGATGCTTTTTTTTGTGGGTAGATTTTATTCAACCCGTAGTCGTGCCGAATTTATTTCGGCATCCCACATGCAAGGTGTACTACATGTTGGCTACCTGTCCTGTGGGATCCTGAAACAAGTTCACTGTTGTCCGGTAAAAGATTTGAATAAAACTTTTACCGGACAGCCGGTTGAGAAATGGCTGCGATATTTTCGGTAAAAACTTTTTTTTGAAGCTATAGCGCACTCACAACAGGTTAAATGGAGGAAATGTCGAAGATTGCGTGCTTTTTTTACCGGACAGCCGGTTCTTAAAAAAGAAATGAATTATTGAGTTTTTAGGGGGCTCGCTTTTGAAAATGCACAAAAAAAGGCCTTTTGTAGGCCTTTAGAGATGTTTTTATATATCAAACGAGATTTTACCGGACTACAGTGAAACAAGTTCAGGATGACGGGGGTAGAAATAGGAGCACAAAAAAAACGCGGATGATTTTTACCATTCGCGTTTCAAATATATGTTTGGATGTAGTTACATCCGGCTAATCTCTTAGTTCAAGTATGACTGTAAAAGATTTGATTTTGAGTTGTGACGTAAACGCATCAACGCTTTATCTTTTAACTGGCGTACACGTTCGCGGGTAAGGTTAAATTTCTCGCCAATTTCTTCTAAAGAATGAGCGGCATAACCACCTAAACCAAAAAACAGGATAATAACTTCGCGGTCACGTTCGGCAAGGATGCCTAATGAGCGTTTAATCTCCTGTGATAATGAATCCATCATCAGCTCGGTATCAGTTGCTGCATCAGTGCTTTGCAAAACGTCAAGCAAAGTATTTTCTTCACCTTGTATAAATGGCGCGTCCATTGATACCTGGCGACCGGCATTGCTCAATGAATCGGCAATTTTGTCAACAGATATTTCCAGGTCTTCGGCCAGTTCTTCCGGCGTTGGTTGTCTTTCAAATTCCTGCTCTAATTTAGATGCAGCTTTGTGTATTTTACTCAATGAACCTATCTGGTTCAAAGGTAAACGTACAATACGTGATTGCTCGGCAACGGCAGATAAAATGGATTGACGGATCCACCATACTGCATATGAAATAAATTTAAAGCCTTTTGTTTCATCAAAACGTTTTGCCGCTTTAATTAAGCCTAAGTTTCCTTCGTTTATCAGGTCGCCTAAAGTAAGGCCCTGGTTTTGGTATTGCTTTGCTACCGATACCACAAAACGCAGGTTGGTTTTTGTCAACCTTTCTAATGCAGCCTGGTCGCCCTCACGAATCTTCTGCGCCAGGATCACTTCTTCCTGCGCGGTTATTAAATCTACTTTACCTATCTCGTGAAGGTATTTTTCAAGCGATTGAGATTCACGATTGGTAATGGATTGGGATATTT